>NZ_VPBI01000004.1:0-266307 GCF_013418795.1 Acinetobacter sp. YH12120
TTCCATTGGTTCTTATTGTTGATAATGCCTCGATTCATAGAAGTAAAAAGATGGCTGATTACAGAGAGCTACTTAAAAGTAACTTTTCGACGAATTTGTATTTTATTCCAGCTTATAGCCCTGAGTTGAATCGAATCGAGATGGTATGGAAGCAGATGAAATATTATTGGCGAGATTTTCAAGTCATGACAGCTGATAAAATAGAGCAATGGGTGGAGAGAGTATCAAACCAATTCGGAAAAGAATACATGTTTACTTTTTAATGACAGCTTAAAATATCGGGATAATCTTCAACTTTCTGGGCAGCGCGTATCGGGAAATTCATGCAAATTTTGCCATCTTGCTGTTGCTGAACTGTAAAAATCCCCAAATTTTTCACATGAAATTGAATTGTATTTGCCTCTGTATAATCCTTAAATAAAACAAAGCTGCTGGCAAGTGTGGCATGTCCGCAAAAATCGACTTCTGTTATGGGGGTAAACCAGCGGATTTCAAAGTTTTCTGCATCTATCATTTTGACAAAAGCGGTTTCGGACAGATTATTTTCCAATGCGATATTTTGCATTAAATCATCAGCTAACCATGTTTTACTCACAAGCACGGCGGCGGGATTGCCTTTAAACAATTCATGGCTGAAAGCATCAACTTGGTAAATTTTCATGATTAAATGGTTTGTCCTAAAAATAATGACGGCTACCTAATATGAATAGGCTTGAAACATAAATGCTAAAAATATGTCATATTTATAAAATATTAGAGCTGAGGTTAGCGTGAACTTGCTAGTAAATATGGATAAGGATTCACAGCCCCATGCCCGCGTAGATAAATGCCATAATGCAAATGTGGCGGCGTGTTTTGGGCATTGCCTGACGTGCCAACAAAACCAATAACTTCACCAGCTTCAACCCAGTCTCCCACATGAATATGTTCGGCATAATCATCAAGGTGTGCATAATAATGTTGGCTTAATGCAGGCCCAGTAATCCAAATGACTTTTCCACCTAAGCGGTCTAAACCAATTTTATGCACAACGCCATCTGTCGCCGCAATGACGGCTGTACCACGCACCGCAAAAATATCAGTCCCCTGATGCTTTCGCCCTTCACTGCGTGCTGCCCCCCAGGTATCTTGTATTTGAGCAAAATTTACACCTTTCACTGGAATTTGTAGTGGAGTCACTGGAATTTGTAGTGGAGTCACTGCGAATTCAGTTTGTTGCAATTTCCAGTATAAATACGGGGTTTGAATTCCTGCAGACTTGCCAGACACGGGTGGCTGACATGCACTAAGCAAAGCCAGCATTGAAAAGCTAAAGAAGAGTATAAAGCACCAATGACCTTGTTGCATAACATCCTAATTTATATTCATACACGTTTATCTTAATTTTATGCATTATAGATGCCTAGTCTGTTTCTGTAGTTTAATGCACACACACAAAAATAATTGTCTTTAAGCAATACTTTCCCCTATTCTTATCGCATAATAGACCCATCTTAAACACACTGTATTTGCGATTTAATTGGAAATCGCCCGTTTTTCCTTTTAAATACTCTCAATTTTCCCAATTTATTGAATTTAAAGAAGCATTTCTTATGAAAATCGTCATCTTAAATAAACCATATGACGTTCTCTCTCAATTCCGTGAAGATGAAAAACATCTCACCATGTCGGCTTTTGTTGATGATCCAGACTTACGTTTAGCTGGTCGTTTAGATATGGATTCGGAAGGCTTGGTGTTCTTGACTGATCATGGCGGCTTGAATCAGTTTATTACCAATCCAGCCAATAAAAAATACAAAACCTATTTGGTTCAAGTCGATGGTGATGTCACTGAAGATGCCTTGGCACAATTGCGTAAAGGCGTGGAACTGAAAGATGGCATGACTTTGCCTGCGCAAGCGTATAAAGTCGATGAGCCTGAATGGTTGTGGGAGCGTGATCCTCCTGTACGTTTCCGTGCTTCTGTACCTACTTCGTGGATTGAAATTTCAATTTGTGAAGGTCGCAACCGCCAAGTGCGTCGTATGACGGCTGCGGTTGGTTTTCCAACTTTGCGTTTAATCCGCACCAAAATTGGTTCGATTGACTTGGTACAATTGGGTTTACAACCCGGTGAAACTAAAGAAATCGAACCGTTGTTGTATCCTGATTTTAAAGATGTGCCTGCTGCTGAACCGTATCGCTCGCGTTCGTATGTGAAAAAACCTGGTGGTACGGGTGGCAAGCCAATCCATCAAAAGAAAAATAAAGATGGCACTACCAAGAAAAAATCAGGTACGCCACGTATTTGGCAAATGGAAGAAAGTGAGAAACCTCGTCGTAAGACCAATGGTACTACACGCCCTAATACCAAAAGCCGTGGACGTCGGGCACGTTAATGAGTTGGTGAGTCAAAACTCAACTTGTTCAAGATACAAAAATGGATGCCGAAGCATCCATTTTTTTATAGCTGAACTTTAAATTAAACTTTAACTCAACCTTTCAACCACTGCTCTACTTTTGCCTGATCTGTAACATTTAATACCACTTCTGGCAATTCAATCTGCGCAGCATATAGCTCAAAAGTCATCAACTCATCACGGCGGAACGCATGAACAGTATAAATTGCATCCTGTTTGGCATATCGCTCAAGGGATTTTACCGTAGCTTTTAAACCATCAATCGCAATAATCACATCATGCGCAGAAAGTCCTGCTTTTGCCGCAGCACCTTCACGATGGGCAGCTTGTACCAACACCCCTTCAGGTTTATCTGCCAATTTTAAACCAAACGGCAAAGACTTATCCTGTTTTAGCTGATAATCAACGCCAAATTCAGGCAATAACTGATCGAGCGGCAATTCATCAGTCGTGTTAATTAAATGATGGATTTGCTCCGACCAATCATCTCCTGTCAATTCTTTACATAATTCAAAGATAGTGCGCTCATGCACTTGAATGCCCTGTTGCGCATTAGCGTACAATTTCTGCATTAAGGCATCTAAGCTTGAACCACGTAAACGCAAGCCCAAATCTAAACATAAAGCCACCAAACAGCCTTTGTTATAGTAGCTGGTTCCTGCATTGTTCGAGTTTTCATCTTGACGATAGAACTTGACCCAAGCATCAAAACTAGATTCTGCTACCGTTTGAATCGCACGACCCGGATTTTGCAAATAACGATCAATTTGTGCTTTGAGCAACTCCAAATAAGCCGCCTGATCAATTACACCACTACGCAGCAATAACAAATCATCGTAATAAGACGTAAAGCCTTCAAAAATCCATAACAGCGATGTATAACCTTCCTGATTCAGATCATAATTCACAAAGCTTTCAGGACGAATGAATTTCACCAACCAACTATGAAAATACTCATGGCTGCACAGACCTAAAAAGCGCTGATAATCTTTAGAAGGTTGTTCAGGTTCGTTAGCTTTCGGCAAATCATCACGAGGTGTAATTAAACTGGTACTGTTTGGATGCTCTAAACCGCCATAGCTATTGCCTGTTGCCATGGTCATAAAGGTATAGTTTTCAAATGGCGCAGAACCAAACATGGTAATTTGTGTAGCACAAATTTTTTCAATATCTTGCTGCATACGCGCAGCGTTCATTGCATGTTTGCCCGAAACCACAAATTCGTGTGGAATATCTGCTGCGGTAAAACTAAAACGGGTTTGTTCTGCCAATTCAAACGGTGCATCAATCAGTTCGGCATAGTTTTTGGCTTTTAAGGTATAACGCCCTTTCACCAAACTTTTTGCTGCCAAACCTGTCGCAAGCTGAAAATGCTTCAGCTCGTCTGGTAAAAATAATTCAACTTCAATAGCTTTATCTTCTTGCCCATCTAAGCCCAAACAGGCACAGGCAGGATTGACGTATAAACGGGTTTGATCGACATAAGCGCCACGCACTGACAAATCATAAGCGTAGACATCATATTCCACCGTAATCAATTCATGATCGGTGTTAAATAAGCGCCATTTATTCTTTTCAAATTTCTGAATTTTGAGGATACGCCCCGCTTCATCATAAGCACGTACCGACTCAAGATGTTTGGAAAATTCACGAATTAAATAGCTGCCTGGAATCCAAGTGGGTAGAGATAAAACCTGAGTAGGATTAGCCAAAAAACGCACGGTGACATGAATAAGATGCTGACGATAATCGTCAAATTCGATTTGATAATGCAACATAATGGGCAATACAAAATGTATAAATAAGAACTTGGCAACAAGCTTAACATTTTTTTAGCAATTGATGCGTCAAGATGAGATTTGTCTGCATTTATGGGTAGCCATCTGAGCAAAAAAGGCATAGCATTCCCTAGTCAATTGTTATTGTTTTTGCTGCTTAAAACCATTGTGACACCAATGGATTGGTGTAAATAAGGAACTTCTTTGAAACGTGTTATCTATCTGATTGCGGCGCTCTGCTGGCTCTGCAGCGCAATCACGCATGCCGCATTATTGAATATTCAAGCTGAAAGTGTCGAAGCCGAAGCATGGGCAATTTTAGACCCACAATCTGGGCAAGTGATTGCAGAACACAATAGTCACGTACAACGTGCACCTGCTTCACTCACTAAAATGATGGTGGCTTATATTGTGCTGAAAGATATTCAGGCAGGTAAATTAGACCGACATGAAATTTTGACCGCAACACCTGTGGTAGAACAAGTGATGTGGGATGAATCACAAATGTATCTAAAAGCAGGTGAGCAGATTTCGGTAGATCAATTATTGGCAGGCTTAATTATTATGTCTGCTAACGATGCTGCACTCACTTTAGGTGAACGTGTTGCAGGTGGTGTGCCGCAGTTTATTGCCCGAATGAATCAGGAAGCGCAAGCTTTGGGTATGCAAGACACACATTTTCAGAATCCGTCTGGTGTGACTATGCCTAGTCATTATTCTTCTGCGGCAGATATGGCACGTTTAGCACAAGCGATAGTGACTGAAACACCCGATTATTTGGCTTATTCAAAACAAACTAGTTTTACCTACAATCAGCACTTTCACCGTGCGACCAATATATTATTAAAACAAGACCCAAGTGTAGATGGGTTAAAAACAGGCTTCACCAAAGCTGCAGGCTACAACCTTGCCTTAACTGCAAACCGCCCAACATTGGATAGTGCTGCACCTGAGCGTCGTTTAGTGGTGGTGGTGATGGGAACCAAGAGTGCGCAAAAACGTGCTGAAGTGGCACATCAATTATTAAATTTAGCTTATAGCTATACCCGTAATGAAGTCGCGATTAAACCCAAACAAATGATTGCAGAATTGCCTGTGGTGAAATCGACCTTACGCATGTTTAAGATTGAAAGCAGTCAGCCAAAGTTTGTGACGACATCATTGTATGAACAGCCATATGCAATTAACTTGGCGCAGTTTGATCAAAGTACTCAACGTCTACAACTTGTGAATGCACAGGGCGAATTAGAAACACTTGAACCTGCACAGCGTACACAAACGCATGTCAATATTGAATTGTCTGAAAAGTTACTGACTGCGCCATTGGCACAGGTTATGAAACTGGCAACCGTACACGTTTATCAAAATAATCAATTGATTAACAGCTTTGCAATTGAAGAACAGGTCAACATTGTTGAAGCCAATATTTTTGAAAGAATCATGATGTGGTTTGGCAGTTTGTTTAATTTCTTTAGCCATCAACCTGTAGAAGATGAGAAAACTTCACTCGGTTAGAAGCCGATGATCCTCAAGAATTAAATATCACCAAGATGGGCAATGTCCCATCTTTTTTATTGTCATCTACACATCATACAAAGGGCTTAAAATGAGCCTGCAATAAAATCTGCAAATTTATAGGTATGACGCACAAATTTGCATTGAAATTATAAAAATTGCCCCGATTAACTAAAAAATGTCATAAAAAACTCGGAAAAGTGAAGAATTTGCAGAAATGTCTATAACAAATTCCACGTTTCACTTTATGATGTACCCTTAAAAAATTGAATGGATCAATAACATGACTGCTATTGCAAATGACCTCGTGGTTTCTTTCCACTACACATTGACTAACGCAGAGGGTGAAACTCTCGACAAATCTCAAGGTGAACCACTTGCCTATTTGCATGGTGCAGGTAATATCATCCCTGGTTTAGAAAAAGCGTTAGAAGGTAAAACAGTAGGTGAAAAATTTACTGTAAACGTACCTGCAGCTGAAGGTTATGGCGAATACAACCCAGACTTAGTACAAGAAGTTCCTGCACAAATGTTCCTAGGTGTAGACAACATCCAAGCAGGCATGCAATTCCAAGCGCAAACTGATGATGGCGTTCAAATCGTAACTGTAAAAGCAGTTGAAGGTGACAACGTAATTGTTGATGCAAACTTCCCACTTGCTGGTCAAGATTTAACGTTTGAAGTAGAAATCGTTGAAATCCGTGAAGCTTCTCAAGAAGAATTAGATCACGGTCACGTACACGGTGCGGGTGGTCATCACCACTAAGATCAGTATTGATCGAAGCAAAAGGCAAAGTATTTTTACTTTGCTTTTTTGTTTGCCATTCTAAAATTTAGGATAAGCACATTACTGAAAGATCCTTTCAGGCAGGCTATTGCGGAAAGATCGTTACAGGAAAAATCAACACAGCA
Organism: Acinetobacter sp. YH12120; assembly: GCF_013418795.1. Classification (NCBI taxonomy): domain Bacteria; kingdom Pseudomonadati; phylum Pseudomonadota; class Gammaproteobacteria; order Moraxellales; family Moraxellaceae; genus Acinetobacter; species Acinetobacter sp. YH12120. Next base: position 6,605 of record NZ_VPBI01000004.1, read on the forward strand.
CATTGTTGTTTTATTGGTCAAATAAATCCTTCACATTTAAGACAATGCGACTCAGCCATGCTTATAATGAAATCACTTTTCCAGCGCTCACCTCAAGCATTCTTCCCATGCAAAGCTATAATTTAGTTTGGTTCCGACAAGATTTAAGAATTTCAGATCACACCGCGCTTTGGCATGCTAGCCAAGTAGGAGCTTGTATTGGCGTAGTGATTCTTTCGCCTCAGCAATATCGTTTGCATCACGATGCGCCCATTAAAATTGACTTTTATTTACGTCAATTAAATGCACTAAAAGACGAACTCGCACAACTCAATATCCCACTGATTGTTCAAATTACACCATCTTGGACTGACATTGCACAAATGCTGCTCCAACTATGCCAAACATTAAAAGACTCACATCCGATTCAAAATATTTATGCCAATATTGAATTAGGAGTGAATGAACTAAAACGTGATCTTGAAGTTCAACAAACCTTAAACCAACACGGTCAGGACTTGATTTTGTACCATGACCGTACGCTTTTTCCTGTGGGTACGGTGCGCAATCAGAGCATGAAACCTTATCAGGTATTCAGTGCATTTAAAAAGTATGCCTATCAACAGTTGAGTGTCAGTATTCCGCGTTGCTTTCCTCTGCCACAAGCTCAAACGTCGATTCAACTTCCTGAACAATATCTCTCTACTGTACCAAGTTTAGAACACTTAGGTTTCGACCCACTTCCAACGGCACAACAAAATTTATGGGCAGTCACGGAACAACATGCACAGCAATTGTTGGATGATTTTACGCGTGAACAAATGCAAGATTATCAGCAACAGCGTGATTTTCCAGCGTTGTCTGGTACCAGCCAATTATCTGCGTATTTAAACTGTGGCATTCTCTCCATTCGGCAATGTCTGGCTGCGGTTTTTGCGCATTCACAAGGACATTTTCATCTCGAAAATGCAGGACAACAAACTTGGTTAGATGAATTACTTTGGCGTGAGTTTTATCAACATATTTTGTTTGATTATCCCAAAGTTTCAAAGCACCGCCCTTTTAAAGATCAGACCGCACAGGTGGCGTGGCGAAATGATCCTGCAGGTTTAGCAGCATGGCAACAAGGAAAAACAGGCATCCCCATTGTGGATGCAGGCATGCAACAACTTTTGCAAACGGGCTGGATGCATAATCGAGTCAGAATGATTTGCGCAATGTTTCTGTGCAAAAACCTGTTAATTGACTGGCGCTTGGGCGAACAGTGGTTTATGCAACATTTAATTGATGGTGATTTGGCTGCCAATAACGGTGGCTGGCAATGGTGTGCCTCGACTGGTACAGATGCAGTGCCCTATTTTAGGATTTTCAACCCTGTGAGCCAATCACAAAAGTTTGACCCCAATGGTGATTATATTCGCACATGGCTACCTAAACTGGCTCATTTAGATGCCAAAAATATTCATGAACCATATGCGAAAAATCCAAATCTAAAACTGGATTATCCTCATCCAATTGTAGATTTAAAACTTAGCCGATTACGTGCCATAGAAGCCTTTAAACAGCTTTAAGAGTACAAACAGGGATTGGTCAGTCTCGCCCCCATCTGCCATAGGTTAGCATGATGGGAGATTCAACGATTAAACCGACAGTTAGGCGGCTTGCTCGTCACGTTTAAAGACCAATTCGCCTTTTAAAGAACTGTCTGCATCGAAATAATAACCTTCACTATTGAATGCTTTTAAGTCTTCTGCGCGTTCTAATTTATTCTCGATGATAAAACGTGCCATCAAACCACGGGCTTTTTTGGCATAAAAACTGATGACTTTATATTTACCATTTTTCTGATCTAAAAATACAGGTTTAATAATTTCAGCCTGAATTTTTGCTTCCTGCACCGACTTATAATATTCATCGGAAGCTAGATTCACCAATAATGCCGACTGGTTATGTTTTAAATCTTGGTTAATTAAATTGGTGATGATATCGCCCCAGAAACGATACAAATTTTCACCGCGCGCATTATGCAACTTAGTGCCCATTTCCAAACGATACGGCATCATTAAATCCAATGGACGCAATAAGCCATATAAGCCAGAAAGCATGCGCAAGTGTTGTTGAGCAAACTCAATCTCTGCAGCAGATAAACTATAAGCATCTAAGCCTGTGTACACATCACCTTTAAAGGCAAACATGGCCTGACGTGCATTGGCAAGATCAAACTCTGCTTGCCAGTCACGAAAACGCTCGACATTCAAAGTGGCAATTTTTTCACTGACACTCATTAAACTGGCAATTTCTGTAGCAGAAAGTTTACGTGCTACATCAATTAACTCTTGTGAATGTTGAAGTAATCTAGGTTGAGTATATTCATCGCTTGGTAATGCAGTTTCATAATCTAAAGTCTTGGCTGGAGAAATTAAAGCGAGCATAAACCACCTAAATAAAAAATACTGCGCTCACTATAGCAGCAGCTTTCAACAAACTCCAATGCGTATTTTTGTTTAACCCTATCGGAAAAACACGTTGCGTTGTATTGCTAGAAGATGATCTCTTAGATCAATCCAACGTGGAGGCTGAGGTGCTTTTATTTCAGTGTCTGCTTTAAAAAAACATTGATTCACTCTGATCAGTTGAGCTTATTTTTTTTATAGTACTTGCAACATTTCTCTAGGCAATAAAAAACCCACTTAACTCTCCCAAATTAAGCGGGTTAAATAAAAATTATTTTGTTGTATTGTTCTTGCTGCTTAATATACGGTTGCGATGTGTCATTTAGATGACATTTCAATTAAAAAATGAATAGGATCTGTTGACATTTGCTGTATAAAAAAATAGCGAGATAGTAAAATTCAATCGCCAAACCAAATTCACTACTCGCTATACCTCGTACAATGTTGAATGATCAACACTGGTCTAAGTTAAAAGCTATTCTCGCAATTTTAATATTTATCTCAACTCAAATTTGAGAAATTTTTTTGAGGCAATCCTATATCGTATTAGAACAGGATGCCCTTCGAGAGATTTACCCGAGGTTTTTGGTAATCCAAACTCAATTTTTAAAAAGTACAATCGCTGGTCTAATAAAGATAAGATAATGAAAATATTTAAAATATTCTCAGAGAACGCTGATCGTGAATGGATATTTATTGATGCTACTCATGTTAGAGCACACCAACATTCAGCAGGAATCCCTAATCAGGATATTTCAAAAAGTGTTGGGGGTAATAGTTCTAAAATTCACTTAGCTGTTGACTCTCACGGTAACCCGATCGAATTTATTATTTCAGATGGAACCACCCATGATGTCAAAGTTGCCCCTATTTTAGTCGAACAATTAGATTTAACTGACACTGAAATAGTCTGTATGGATAAAGGCTATGATTCTGAAATATTAAGAGAACAGATTAAAAATTAAAGTGCTAAAGCGAATATACCGAAGAAATCAAACACGAAATCAAGTAATGATCATATGGACTGGTATTTATATAAAATCAGACACTTAGTTGAGAATGCTTTTTGCCGTTTGAAGCAATTCCGAGGAATTGCTACACGGTTTGATAAACTAAAGCGAAACTTTCGAAGCGCAGCTGCCTTAGCTTGTATTTATCTGTGGCTGCCTTTATGAAATGTCAACAGACCCTATTTTTAATTTAAAAATCAAGTATAAATTTTAAACATCCAACGTCTTTGCAGCTTGGTTTAACCTTTCCACTCAAATTCACTAAAAGATTGGTCTTCTTTCAGAGTATTTTCTACCGCTTGCGCCAATTGATTTAATAAACTTTGCTCGGTAATTCGTTCTAGCCAGTCTTGTTCCTCATTTGGGTATGAAGTAATTTCACAAACAAGATGCCCATCTTCACCACGGCTTTGACAATTTACTGCCAAAGGCAGCGCATGTTGATCTACACTTACAGCGACTTGTGCACCACTCTGCGGCAACGTTTGAAAGCCATAATGAGATAAGTTTTGTGAAAGTAAATTCGCCACATAATTCTGTGCCAGAGTGCAATCTTGTAACTCTTGTTTATTTTCACAATTCGCCATAAATTTTAATTTGCGCATGCTCGAACCCAAAGGCTTTTTTCTTGTATGGGTTTAGCATAAGCAATAAAACGCAAACAGCCAAGCAAAAGCTTGGCTGTTTCAGCATAAAGTCTAGGCTTTGCGACTCTTCATCGCAGCCCGTATCGTTTTGGCTTATTCTGTCACTTGAATATTCAGACCTGCCACACCTGCAAGCTCAGTAAAGGTAGGGAAACTTGTTGCTACTGTTTCTGTACCTACAATTTTAATTTCACCAGAAGTACGCAAGCCTGCCATAGAGAAACTCATGGCGATACGATGGTCATGATGTGATTCAATCTCGCCGCCTGTAAATATCGCTGACCAGTCGCCTGCTTTGCCTTTACCCTGAATGATGATGCCATCGTCAGTTGGTGTGCAGTCAATGCCCATGGTTTTTAAACCATCTGCCATCACTTGAATACGGTCTGATTCTTTTACGCGCAATTCTGCAGCACCTGTCAGTACAGTTTGACCTTCAGCACAAGCTGCAGCAATGAACAATGCAGGAAATTCATCAATCGCCAATGGCACTTGATCTTCAGGAACATGAATCCCTTTTAAAGTACGTGAACCACGAATACGAATATCTGCAATTGGTTCACCGCCTGCAATACGTTCATTTTCCACGCTCAGGTCTGCACCCATTTGTTTCAGAATTTCAATCACACCTGTACGGGTTGGGTTAATGCCCACCGCTTCTAAGGTTACATCTGAATTTTCTGTAATGGCTGCACCCACCATGAAGAATGCCGCAGATGAAATATCAGAAGGTACTTGAATATCTGTACCCACCAATTTACCGCCGCCTTGCAATGAAATACGGTTACCTTCAGTTTTCACTTCATAACCAAATGCACGTAACATACGTTCGGTATGGTCACGCGTTGGTTCAGGCTCAGTCACTGAAGTTTCACCTTCTGCCCAAAGCCCTGCCAATAAAATACCTGATTTCACCTGTGCAGATGCCATTGGCAAATCATAGTGAATACCTTTCAGCGCTTGCGCACCTGTAATCGATACTGGCGGTGTGCCACGTTCACCCGTCGTTTGAATTTGTGCACCCATTTCACGCAATGGTTTAGCAATACGTTCCATTGGACGCTTGGTCAATGACGCATCACCTGTCATAACAGAATCAAACTGCTGTGCAGATAACATGCCTGCCAACAAACGCATAGATGTGCCTGAGTTGCCCATATAAATTGCGCTTGCAGGTGCTTTTAAACCTTGCATGCCTACGCCATGAATGGTGACTTCACCATTTTTAGGGCCTTCAATGCTCACACCCATATCACGAAATGCTTGCAAAGTCGCCAATGCATCTTCACCTTCAAGGAAACCTGTCACATGCGTAGTGCCTTCGGCAATTGCACCAAACATAATGGAACGATGTGACACAGATTTGTCACCCGGTACGGTAAATTTACCTTGGAAAGTCTTAGCACCCGGCAAAATCGTAAATTGTTGTGTCACGTTATTGTTCTCCATAAAAGGTTTCTTGGCGAGCATATGATTAAAATGCTGTCGTGCCGCTTGTGCATGTCCAAGCAAGCCCATTAAAGCATGCGAGTCTTCTTGTTCAATCAGTTGGCGAATAATCGCGAGTTGACTTTCAAAGCCATCCACCGCTTTTAACAATGCAGTTTTATTGGCCAAGAAAATGTCATGCCACATTTGTGGATCGCTGGCAGCAATACGTGAGAAGTCACGAAAGCCACCTGCAGCATAGCGGAAAATGTCTAAATTATCTTCCCGATTTGCCAATTGTTCGACCAAATTAAAGGCCATTAAATGTGGAAGATGACTGGTATACGCCAATACCTCATCATGTTTTTCCACATCCATGCAAATTACTTCGGCTTTGGCGCTTTCCCACATTTGAATCAGTTTATTGACTGCCCACGGCGCACTGCTTGGCAATGGTGTCAAAATGACTTTGTGATTGGCAAATAAATCAACCTTGCCTGCATGCACGCCTGTATGCTCTGCCCCAGCAATTGGATGCCCGGGTACAAAACCTGCAGGTAAATGTTCTCCAAAAACCGCTTTGGCTGCAGCCACGACACTGCCTTTGGTGCTGCCTACATCGGTCAGAATTACATTATCTGCCAAATGTGGCTGAATTAATCGCAAGACTTTTTCTGTAGCTTGCACAGGTAGCGCCAACACCACTAAATCTGCGCCTTGTACCGCATCTACAGGATTGTTAAAGCCTTGTTCAATTAATCCTAATTCCAAAGCATCTTGCAGCGTTTTTTCAGAACGGGTCGATGCCACAATATGCCGACTTAAGTTTTCTGCCAGCATTACACGTGCCAAACTCGAGCCTATTAGCCCGAGTCCGATAAATGCAACTTTTTCAAACAATGGTTGCGCCATGTTTTATGCCTTCGCTTCCTTGCCCAATACTTTGGCTAATGCACGCAGGAACTTGGCATTTTCTGCTTCTGTGCCAATTGAAACACGTAAATGGGTCGTAATACCCACAGGACGTACAATTACACCTTCTTTCAATAAGGCATTAAAAGTTTGACCCGGATCGGCTTCTACATCTACCAAAATAAAGTTAGCACGTGAAGGCACATAATTCAGACCCAATGCTTTAAAGCCTGCTTCCAATTGCGCCATGCCTGCTTTGTTGGCAATACGTGATTTTTCGATAAAATCTTCGTCTTTTAATGCCGCAACCGCAGCCACCATTGCCAAGTGATTGACGTTAAATGGTTGACGAATACGGTTTAAATAATCGGTCACTTCTGCAGAAGCTAAAGCAAAACCAACGCGCAGCGCCGCCAAACCATAGCACTTAGATAAAGTACGGCTCACGATTAAGTTTGGATATTGCTCAAGGAATTTAAGGCTGTTGAGGTTTTCTGGGAAATATTCCACATAGGCTTCATCTAATACCACAATCACCCGTGCAGGAACTTTTTGCATAAAGGCTTCAAATTCAGCCTCTTCAAACCATGTGCCTGTTGGGTTATTTGGGTTGGCAATAAAGATTAACTTGGTGTTGTCTTGAATTGCTGCCGCCATAGCATCCAAGTCATGTGAAAAACCTTTGGCAGGCACTTCAATCGCTTGAGCATTAATCGCTTGCGTCACCAAAGCATATACTGCAAAGGCGTGTTGGCTATACAACACTGAATCTTGATCTGAAACGAATGCGCGAGCAAACATTTCTAGCAAATCGTTTGAACCATTGCCCAAAGTAATACGGTCATGCGCAAAGCCAAATTGTTTTTGAATTTGGTCTTTTAAAATAAAACCACCACCATCTGGATAGCGACCAATTTCAGCAATTTCTGCTGCAACGGCTTCTTTGACTTTGTCTGAACAGCCCAATGGGTTTTCATTTGAAGCAAGTTTGACGATATCTGTAATCCCCAACTCACGCTCAAGTTCACTGATTGGTTTACCTGGTTGATAAGGCTTTAACTTCGAGATGCCTTCATTGGCTGGGACAAACGACATTTTACACTTCCAGTTGACTAGGTGGTGAATGTGGCGCGCATGACAAACATGCACACCACTGAATTAAATACGATTACAACACGGCAGCAGGATAAGAACCCAAGACACGAATTTCTTTCACCAATGGACGGATTTCTTCAATCGCTGCACGGACATTGTCTTGCTCGACATGCCCTTCTAGGTCAATGAAGAATACATAGGCCCATTTTTCAGGCAAGGCAGGACGTGTTTCAATACTGGTCAAGCTAATATTATGCTTCGCAAATGGCGCAAGAATCTCAAGCAACGCCCCTGCGCGGTCATGTGCAGACACCAACAATGAAGTTTTGTCATTGCCACTAGGTGGAACTTTCTCACGACCAATCACCAAGAAACGTGTGGTATTTTCTGGGTTATCTTCGATATTGCTATGTAAAATTTCAAGTTCGTAAATATTGGCCGCAATTTCAGAAGCAATTGCAGCAGAATGCCATTCATTACGAATACGGCGTGCTGCTTCTGCATTGGAGCTGAGTGCCACACGTTCTACACCCGGATAATGCACATCTAACCATTTACGGCATTGTGCCAAAGTTTGCTGATGCGCATAAATTTGTTTAATGCTGTCTTTACGAGTGTTTTCTGACACAAGGAATTGGTGATGAATACGCAATTCTACTTCACCAATCACATTTAATGGCGATGATTTAAAGCAATCTAAAGTATGGTTCACCACACCTTCAGATGAGTTTTCGACAGGTACTAAACCATAGTGTGCACTGCCTGCTTCCACTTCACGGAAAACTTCATCAATAGTAGGCAAAGGACGCACAATCGCATCTTGACCAAAATGTTTAAGTACTGCGGAATGCGTATAAGTACCAATTGGCCCTAAAAACGCAATACTTTGTGGCGCTTCAAGTGCCAAACATGCCGACATAATTTCACGGAATAAACGTGCCATGGTCACATCAGACAACGGCCCTTCGTTGCGTTCCATAACATTACGTAAAACTTGCGCTTCACGTTCAGGACGGTAAAACAACGGGCTCTCTTCTGCTGCAAATTTTGCTTTCGCCACCGCTTCAGCAAGTCGTGCTCGACGGTTAATCAGCTGCTGAATCTGTTGATCTACAGAGTCAATATCTTCACGGATTTTAGCGAGATCAAGAGAAGTCGTTGTGTTCTGATCGTCTTGGATCATTGTTATGTCGCCCTTCATAAACATTTTGCAAATAGTATAACAATAGTTAGCTTTCAAATGTTGCGCAATACAACTTTCAGTGTTTCAGATTTAAAAACATACAGTTGATCAAAGCATCACCAATCTATACATTTAAGCCGCAACTTTGCACAACGTACCGCTTAAAACTGGGCAACTATGCTTTTCTTTTTTGCATCTCTAATTCTAAGCGGTGTAATTTTATTTTTAAGTGTAATTATCAATCAGCTCATTGCTTTTAAGTCTGATCAAATTCATAAAAAAAGAGCCAGCACTGGGCTGACTCTGGAGATGATCCTTGATCTTTATTCAATTGGACTTTTAGGCATTGTTTTAACGCCCCAATAAACCACGCGCGACAATTTCTTTCATAATTTCATTGGTTCCACCGTAAATTCGCTGGATTCGCGCATCGACAAAGAAACGAGAAATCGGGTATTCCGTCATATAGCCATAACCGCCAAACAGTTGCAGCAATTGATCGGCAATTTTCATTTGCATATCTGTCGCAAAGCTTTTTAAAGCGGCTGCAGTTTCGACGTCCAGTTTGCCCTGCATATACAATTCGACGTTTTGATTATAAAAAGCAGCGGTTGCCAATTCATCAATTTTAGCCTGTGCCAAAACAAAACGGGTATTCTGGAACTGACCAATGGCTTGTCCAAACGCCTGACGCTCTTGCACATATTGTGTGGTCACATCAATTGAACCTCGAATAGCACCCAATGCAGTAGCTGCAATCGCAGTACGTTCACGTGGCAATTCTTGCATTAAATAGGCAAAACCATGCCCTGCCTGTCCTAACAATTGATTTTTCGGCACTTTGACATTGTCAAAGAATAGCTCTGACGTGTCTTGTGAATGCAAACCAATTTTTTCCAAATTGGTGCCTTTTTTAAAGCCTTCTAAATGAGTATCGACCAACATGAGCGACACGCCTTTGGCACGTGCTTGCGGATCTGTTTTTACTGCCAAAACCACTAAGTCTGCATGCTGACCGTTAGAAATAAAGGTTTTAGAACCATTCAGTACATAATGATCATCTTGCAAAATGGCGTTGGTACGCATGGCTTGTAAGTCTGAACCCGCACCTGGCTCGGTCATGCCAATTGCACCAACCACTTCACCCGACACCATTTTAGGCAGCCAGTATTGTTTTTGTTCTTCTGTACCAATATGCAAAATGTACGGCGCAGCGATTTCAGAGTGACAGGAAATACCTGTAGAAAGTGCGCTATAACCTGCACGTGCCGATTCTTCGACCAACATTAGGGAATAATGCGTTGGAACACCATAGCCGCCATATTCTTCAGGCACATCAATACATAAAAAACCATTTTCACCTAACAGATTCCACACGCTGCGCGGCATGATGCCCTCACGTTCCCACGCAGCATAATGCGGTGCAATATGCTCCTGCATAAAACGTCGAAAGTTATCTCTAAATAATTCTAAATCAGCATCATAAGCCAGCATATCCAATCCTTTATTTTTCAATTGTTGTTTTCAATAGTATCCATGCTATGCATTTTTATACAGGCTGTCATGTGTTATCCCTACAGATTGTCTTACTTTACAGTCAAACTTTAGTCGTCATTTCAGATATGCAATGAAACTTGTGGCAGCTCGTACAAGCTGAAGCTGTGAATAGTGCTGCAAACTGTTACCGAAGTTTATACACTAGTATACTAACTAAAGATGTGTGTGAACTCGCTTATGCCAAATACAAACCCCAATAAAAGAAATATTTATAAAGATGTAGAACATCCATTTGCACAATTTATTCGAATTATTGGCAAAGGCAAAACAGGCGCACGTTCACTGACCTATGATGAAGCCTATCAAGCTTTTTCTATGATTTTGCGCAATGAAGTCTTGGACGTTCAATTAGGCGCTTTTTTAATGCTGCTGCGTGTGAAGGAAGAATCTGTAGAGGAGTTGGCAGGTTTTGTGCAAGCCACCCGTGATCAACTGCAATTTAAACCGCTTCAGGTCGATTTAGACTGGTCATCTTATGCAGGTAAACGCAGACATTATCCGTGGTTTTTATTGGCAGCGCTGACTTTAGCAAAACATAACTATAAAGTGGTGATGCATGGTGCTTCTGGGCATACCATCAACCGTTTATATACCGAACAAGCACTGCAATATTTAGATTATCCAATTTGCCAAAATGACCTAGACGTTGAACAGCAATTGGCACAGCGTAATTTTGCTTACTTACCATTGGATGTTATTTCACCGATTTTGAGTGAGTTGATTAATTTACGCAATGTGATGGGTTTACGTTCACCCATTCATACCCTTGCCCGTTTAATCAACCCTTTTAATGCCAAAGCCACCATGCAGGCGATTTTTCACCCTGCCTATCGCAGTTCACATCAACAAGCCGCATTTCAGCTGGGTTATCAAAACAGTGCAGTGATTAAAGGCGAAGGTGGCGAGTTTGAGCGTAACCCCGATGCCAAAACTTTAATTTGTGGCATCAAAAATGGCGCTTTATATGAACACGAACTGCCTAAACTGACCGATAACCGTAGCCCTGTAGAAGAAGAATTGGATTTGGCAGTATTTAAAGCCGTCTGGCTAGGTCAGCAAACTCATGAGTATGGTGAAGTCGCCATTACTGAAACCATGGGTATTGCTTTATATACCATGGGTGTTTGTGATGATTATGCGGCAGCAATGCAAAATGCACAGCAGCTTTGGCAAAATCGTCACAACTAAAACGTCATTGAAGATACAAAAAAAGACACCCATCTCAGGTGTCTTTTTCATCTTTCAATTTTCATGAAAGCAGTTTTGCATCATTTAAACAAAACGAATTGGTTTAAATTCTTCATGCTTGTGATGATCGTCATCACACTGCTCGCCTTCTTCTTTAGTGCCACGGTCAATATAGCCACTACGCTCAGTTTCAGGCAGGTTTTTCATTTCCCACGCATACACTGCTTGCATACAAATTTGACGTTGCTCTTGGGTCAGCGCAACACCATTAGGCCACTTGCCAATTTCAATTGCCGTTTTTAAACGTCCAACAATTTCAGGATCGAGTACGGCAAGCATTTGTTCAATATTCATCATTCATCCTGCTGTTGCATTGATTCAAAATCTTGATTCCACCCTAACTTAGTACGACAAGCCATATAGAAGTCATAACCTGGTGGATGTAATAAATTTAATTTATAAGGATGTTTGCGTATATGCAAACTATCTCCGACATTTAATGAAACACTATGTTGACCATCGGCACTGACCATTGGCAATACACGGTTTTCACGAATATTGATTTTAATTTCGCTGTGTCCACCCACCACAATTGGGCGTGAAGACAAGGTATGAGGATGCATAGGCACCAATGCAATTGCATCCATGCTCGGATGTACAATTGGGCCACCACCCGACAAAGCATAAGCCGTTGAACCTGTTGGGGTCGAAACGATTAAACCATCACTGTGCTGACGATAGACATATTGCCCATCAATATTCAGTTCAAAGTCAATCATGTGAACCGACTTACCCGAATGTAGCACCACATCATTTAAGGCAATGGCTTCATAAATGATTTCACCTTTAGAGCGCACTTCCATTTCCAATAAAAAACGACGGTCTGACTGAAAATATCCTTGCAAAACCTGATCGAGTTTAAAGATTACTTCTGTCGGTTTAATATCGGTTAAAAAGCCTAAACGCCCACGGTTCACACCAATTACAGGGGTATTGTATTTAACCAAAGCGCGCGCTGCGTGCAGCAATGAACCATCCCCCCCCACCACAATCACCAAATCGACCACTTCGCCTAATAAAGCACGGCTGACTGTTTGGGTGTTGTTATAAGGTACAAGTTGAGCAGTGTCAGAATCAAAAACGGGATGCAAACCCAATCCTAAAATATGGTCGTGAATCAGACATAATGTTTCTACGACAGAATATTTGTCTGGACGGCCAATCAGTCCAATGTTCCGAAAGTTCTTATGTGAAATTTGCACCTGCGATATCGCTCCGCTACGATTCGACGCCTATCATAGCACTAACCTAGTTGATTTAAAAAAACTTTAAAACTACATTTCTGCTCAATTTTATGACGATATTTTCCCTTCAGTCACAGATTAATTATTGCAAATTCAGTAAAAGCTTCGCATGATTAGCAAAATTTATCAGGATCTTATCGCGATTTATGAAGTCTGAGCGTGGCATAGGCATAATTGCATTACTATTTTGCATCATCGTTATTGGTGGATTTATTGCATTTAGTATCTACTTGATTCGTCTGGATAATATTGTCAGAGACAAATTTGAAGGACAGCGTTGGGATATTCCAGCCAAGGTTTTTGCACGCCCGTTAGAAGTGTATAGCAATGCACCTGTCAGCCAGACCGACTTTACTCAAGAACTGAAACTGCTTGGCTATAAAAATACAGATAATTATGCTAAATCAGGCAGTTATGTCAGCGATGGTAATACTTTATTTGTGCATACCCGTGGTTTTGACTTTGGAGACAGTGTCGAACCTGAACAGGTTTTAAAAGTCAGTTTTGCCAACAATCAAATTAGTGAAGTGAGCGCCACCAAACCATCTAATACAGGTATTGCACGTTTAGAACCGATGTTGATTGGCGGAATTTATCCACAGCACAATGAAGATCGTGTGCTGATTAAACTGAATAAAGTACCTAAACCGCTGATTGAAGCCCTTATTGCCACTGAAGATCGTAATTTCTATCAACATCACGGCGTTTCAATTCGTGGTACTGCACGTGCTATTGTCAGCAACGTCACTGGTGGCAAACGTCAGGGTGGTTCTACCCTTACGCAGCAATTGGTGAAAAACTTTTATTTAAGCCCAGAACGCACCTTAAAACGTAAGGCCAATGAAGCACTCATGGCCATGCTGATTGAACTACATTACAGCAAAGATGAAATCTTAGAAGCCTATTTAAATGAGGTGAATTTAGGTCAAAACGGTAACTATTCTATTAATGGTTATGGTCTAGCTTCACAGTTTTATTTTGGTATGCCGTTGCGTGAGCTAAACATTTCACAACAAGCCTTTTTGGTCGGTTTGGTACAAGGTCCATCATTATATAATCCTTGGCGCAACCCTGAAGCTGCCAAAAAACGTCGTGACATTGTACTAAACAATATGTTGGTGATGGGTTATTTAAACCAAGAACAATATGAAAAAGAAACTGCGCGTCCCTTAAATGTCATTACAAAACCGACCATTGGCCCTGCCCGTTTCCCTGACTTTTTAGATATTGTCCGCCGTCAATTACGTACTGAATATCAAGAAGGAGATTTGACCAATCAGGGTTTGCGTATCTTCACGACGCTTGATCCGATTGCACAAACCAACGTACAAAATGCTTTTAAAGCATCGGTTGAGCGTTTAAGCAAAGCCAATCCAAAGCGTTTAAAAGAATTACAAGGCGCGGTGCTAATTTCTCATCCTGAAAATGGCGAGTTAGTGGCAGCGGTAGGTTCTACGCAAGATTTTACGGGTTTTAACCGTGCCTTGGATGCCAAACGTCAAGTTGGCTCACTGCTCAAACCAATTATTTATTTAAGTGCGATTGAGTCTGGTCGATATAACTGGGCAAGTCCTGTAGAAGACAGCCAAATCAGCATCCCAATTGATGGTAAATCTTGGACACCACGTAATTATAGCGGCAGCGATCATGGGATTGTGTCTATGTCACAAGCCCTATCTCAGTCTTATAACCTATCTGCAGTTCGTTTGGGACAGGAGTTTGGATTATCTACCTTCCGTAATCACCTCATTAAATTTGGTGTACCAAGTGATGCGGTTCCGCAATATCCATCTATTTTCTTGGGTGCAGTAGATTTATCGCCTATGCAGGTGATGGATATTTATGGCAACTTTGCCACTGGTGGTTTTAAATATCCGACCAAAGCGATTCGCACCGTAGTCGATGCCAATGGACGTTTACTGGATCGTTATGGTTTAACCGTACAACAAACTATTGATCCTTCTGCCGCCTATATTTTGAATTATGGCTTACAGCAAGTGATGAGTTCTGGTACAGGTCGTTCAGCTTACAATAGCTTATCGACAGATTTAAAATTGGCAGGTAAATCAGGTACAACCAATGATACTCGTGATTCATGGTTTGCGGGCTATTCAGGCAATTATTTAGCCGTTGTATGGCTTGGTTTGGATGATAACAAAGTCACAGGCTTAACAGGCTCGTCTGGTGCTTTGCCTGTCTGGAGTAATGTGATGCAGCAATTGCGTCAAAAACCTGTCAACTTACGTCAGACTGAACAAATTCAATGGCATTGGATTGACCGCAGTTCTGGGCATTTATCTGCACAAGGCTGTGAAGGTGCGATGTATATTCCAGTGAATCGTAATAATGTACCACGTCAGGCAACCGCATGTGGTTTTTCACACTATCAAGTTGAACCCGCTTACCAACCCGATACTGAAACTCAACAAGCAGCTCCTGAAACCAGTGACAGTATCGAAAATTATATCCGTGAAACTGAACCTGTATCAGATGACAATACCGATGGTCGTGTCATCTCAAGCGGCAGTTATATCAATTAAACTTGAGGATATCGATTGGTTACGCTTATGAAATTATCACGTTTAAGACAGGTTTTTTTCACCACATTCGCTATGGGTGCGATGGCAACGATTGTAGCTTGCCAGAGTTTACCTGAACCGCCTGCTCCTCAGCCTGTGCCTGAAAAACCTAAAACTGTGACGACACCAGAAGGTGTGGTGATTCGTCCTTATGAACGTGAAGAAATTAAGCGTCAATCGTTGCAAGTGGTGGTGCCACAACAAACCGTGCAACAAAAATTAGAGGATGGTCGTAGTTTGCCTGCTTTTCAAAAGTTGATGCAGCAAACCCAGACCGCTTATAAACAAGGTCAATTCAATCAGGCCGAAACAGCAGCTTTGCAAGCGCAGCGACTTGCCCCGCAAGCGGCTGAAACCTATTTATATTTGGCTTTAATTGCCAACCAAAAAAAGCAACCTGCCAATGCAGAAGCCTTGGCACGTCGTGGTTTAAGCTATGCACAAAGCGATGCCATGAAACGTCAATTGTGGTTAGTCATTCAAAAAGCAGCACAGCAACAAAATAATGCCAAAAGCCTTGCGCAAGCCCAACAAGCTTTGAAGGATTTGTAAGGACGATGATTTAATAAACTAAAAATCGCTGAGTGTAATTACATCAGCGATTTTTTATTTGTCAAACCAGAAATTCAAATAAAACGTACGCCTGCAATGCCATAGGCATGATGCTGCTCTGCCGTAGCAAAATCATCCTGAGTTAAGCCACCCAAAGCAAAAACAGGAATATCGACAAATTCAGCGATCTGCTGGAATTTTTCCCATCCTAAAGGTGTGGCATCATGATGCGTGGTGGTTACTAAAACAGGACTGAGTAAAATTGCTTCACAACCAATTTGCTGTGCATGTTGTGCCGAAACAATATCATGACACGCTGCAATATAACGCTGCCCAACTTTTAAATCGCCCTTTTGTAATTGCATCAGTTGCGATTGTTTTAAATGAATTGCTGCAATGGCGTGTTGCTGAATCGTATTTAATTGCTTCCACAATTCCAAATTGACAATCACTTGCCCCAGTTGCTCAATGCAATATTCTGACAATTCGACCTTGCATGCAGCATTGGGTTCAACCCGCCAATACAGCAGTTTTTGCTTAGGCAAATTTGCTAAATGTTTTAAATCTTCACTGACTTTAATTGCCTGTTGCCACACTAGTCGTTGCACAATTGCACGATTGGCTTGTGGAAAATTCAGCTCTAAAAGTTGCGGACGGCTAAACCATGTCCAAGGCACTTGAATATCTTTTAATAAAGCTGCGGGTACAGCAGCCTGAAAAATATGCAGATTGACAATCACATCATCATATTCATGGCAAATAATATCAAAAGCATGCCAATGCTGTATGCCAACACCAACTTCTTCAAACACTTCACGGCGGCAAGCATCTACAGGAGTTTCGCCTGCTTCCACTTTCCCACCTGGAAATTCGTGTTTATTGCCCTGATGTTGTTTGGCTTCGCGCCAACCCACCAACACTTTGTTTTGATGAAATAACAGCGCAATTGCCACATGAATATTTGGCTTGGACATGAACCCGATTCCTTTTTTGCAATGTACGTTTTACTGCAAATTGTAGACTTTTATAAAATTAAAAATAATCCGTTGACAGGCTTATATGATAATGATTATCATTTAAAACAATTCTTACACACCACGGAGTAACTCAAAATGAACGCCCCATTTAATTTATTTTCACGTCATTCAGACACTCAGCATGCCCTACCTATGTTACATTCAAATAACTTGTTTGCGCTAGGACGCGAAATTCGTATTTTGCATGCAGGCGAAGAATATCGTTTACGCTTAACCCGTAACAATCGTCTTATTCTCACAAAATAATTAAAATAATCAACACAATAATAAACGTGGAAACAGCAGTATGAATCAGCGCATACTGCTTTTAAGTTCTGACTTGTCTAATTTTAACTTGCTTCCTAAAACCAATCATATTTACAACTGGGCTTTAGGCAACAAAATACGCACTTTTAAACCACCTTGTTCAGCACGTGAAAATTCAATTTTTCCTGCATGCAACTCTATAATTTTCTTACAAATCGACAGTCCTAAACCAGAACCTTGAGCTTTACTGCCTAAAGCACGGTAAAAGCGTTCGCCCAAACGTGCCAAAACGTCATCAGTCACTGCATGACCATTGTCGGCGATGCAAATTTCCTGCATCAATTCATGCGGTTTCGCTTCAATCCAAATACGTCCTTGAGGTGCTGCATAACGCACTGCGTTGTCAATCAAGTTGCGCAGGCAGCTAAATAGCAATTCAGGATTGCCTTGCACTTGTATCGGTTGAATATCTGACTGAATCTGAATGGCTTTTTCCTGAATAAACGGCGTCAGACTTTGTAAAACTTCCTGCACCAAGTCTGCTATAGATACCGCACTTTTATTTAACGATGCCGCATCTGTCGGGTCTAAACGTGCCAATAACAGCAAATTTTCCAATACTTGTGTACCACGACTGACATCACGCTGAATTTGCTCTAAATCTTGTGCCAACTCAGGTTGTTGTTGGTATTTACGTTTTAGCACCTGCAAACGCAATTGAATGGCAGATAAAGGAGAGCGTAATTCATGCGAAGCATCTGCTGTAAATCGCTGTTCTGCAATTAAAGACTGCTCTACTCGCCCCAACAATTTATTCAATTGCTGCAGCATGGGTTGCAGTTCTTTCAATTCAGGTTGTGTGGGGATAATTGGCGTCAAATCATGTTGATTTTTTTCTGCAATTTGTTGGGAGAGTTGCTGAATCCGCTTAAATTGACGACCAATCATAAAATGCACAATGGCCCATTGCAGCAACCACAACAGCAATAAAATAGCGGCATAACCTAAACTGGTTGCAGCAATTTCCTTGAAGCGATATTTAAGCGGCTGCGCGACAATCACATGCAAGCCATCTTCCTCTGCCACATAGCTGCGCCAAATTTGTCCATCTTGCCAGTGAAATGAAAAACCATGCTCAGATACCACGGCAAGCTGAGACAAGTGAAGCTGAGAAATGTCATGTTCATCTTCAGAGGTAGTCAAAATCAGATCATCTAATCCCAATTGATAGGCAATATGAAATTGCTCACTCAACTCATCGACCTGATTGCCTGCATGGTCACGCAAGTCTGCTCGCAGCAACATATCGGCTATTTCATCCATAATGTCATCATGCACGCGCATGGTCTGATAACTGGCAACCGCCAATAATAAAATCAGGGCGAGTCCACCCGCCAAGACCGAACTTAAAACGGAGCTTTTAACCAGTTTGGACTGTAAAGAAATGACCTGTTTAGACATGCGGAGATCAAACTGAATTAGTTATCTTGCTGCATACGATAGCCTAAACCTCGGATGGTTTTAATGCGGCTACTGCCAATTTTTTTGCGTAATTGATAAATAAATACTTCAATCGCATTACTTTCAATTTCATCGCCCCATGCATATAAAGACTCTTCGAGCTGTTCACGAGTCACCACATGCTGCGGGTTTTGCATCAGTTTATGTAAAATCTGGAATTCCTTGGCCGTTAAATTGACCTGTTGATCATCCACTTTCACTTGTTTGCTTTGCGTGTCTAAAACCAAGTTGGCAAATTCAAGCTGCTGTGTCGGATGACTTTGCGCACTGCGTAACTGACTGCGTACCCGCGCCGATAGTTCTTCAAGGCTAAACGGTTTGACCAAATAATCATTGGCACCTAAATCAAGTCCCTGTACCCGATCTTGAATACTATCGCGCGCAGTAATAAAAATAACAGGTGTGTCCTGTTGCTGCTGTCGTAAAGCGTGCAGAATTTCATCACCGCTATTTTTAGGCAACCCACGGTCTAACAACACACAATCATAATGATGCTGCTGAATCGCTAAAATGGCATGATCACCACGTTCAACCCAATCGACATTATAACCATCCATTTCCAGCCAAGTTTTTATACTTTCTGCTTGTGATACATCGTCTTCAGCCAAGAGTAAGCGCATATCTTCCTCTGTTATTTATGCTTCAAAATTTTATGATTTCAAAATACTTTACATGATAAAACCACATACACCTTACAGCGTATGTGGTTTTTGAGTGAAATCAGTTTTGTGTAGCAACTAATGCTGTTTTACACAGCGTAGATTTAGAAACGAACTTGATCCACATCTATTTCAATACGTTTTGTAGGCTTGTGATCAATATCCACTTCACCAATTAAGGTAACAGGCGTTTTGGCAGAAACTGCTTTGCCATTCCATAAGTCATCATCAATATCGACCGTAATAGTGCCTGTGTTATCACGGAACTGATATTTTTCATCACCAATAGATTTCACCACATAACCTTTTAACTGCACTTTGCTGTCATCTTTCAGGCTTAAAGCTTGTTTTACAGTTACATTTTGATGTAGTGCTTGGGTGTTAATGCTGTCGTTTGCCATGGTGATTGAAGCCATTGCCATTAAACCTGCCATCAACATTGCTTTCATTGTAAATTTCATTGCTTCACCTTTTTGTGTTGCTCATTTCGTTATGGTGATTAAAACAAAGCAAGATGAGCTGAATCTTAAGATTTCCATTTTTTAAAATTCATCGTAAAAAGTTTGAATCTGCTAATTTAATGGCACGACTCGCAACACTTCCTCTAAAGTGGTCATGCCTTCTAAAACTTTGCGTGCGCCTGCAATACGCAACGGTTCAATGCCCTCTTTTTTAGCTTGCTGACGTAATTCATTTAAATTGGCATTGGCACTGATGAGCTGTTTGGTGTCTAAACTTAAAGGCATAAACTCATAAATTCCGACCCGACCTTTATAGCCCGTTTGACGACATTCATCGCATCCGACAGGTTTAAACACTTGTGCAGGCATTTCCATAATGTAGTCAAAGGTCAAATGTTCCCAGTCTTTTTCATTTATTGAGCCTTCCTGCTTACAATGCGGACATAGCTTACGCACCAAACGCTGTGCCAAAACGCCTAAAATTGTGGCAGCAGTCAAAAATGGCTGCACGCCCAAATCATGCAAACGAGTCAAACTTGACGGCGCATCATTAGTATGCAGTGTCGATAAAACTAAATGCCCCGTCAGTGCCGCTTGAATCGCCATATTTGCGGTATCCTGATCTCGAATTTCTCCGACCATAATAATGTCAGGGTCTTGACGCATTAAGGCACGCACACCATCGGCAAAACCTAAATCAATTGCAGTATTCACCTGCATTTGGTTAAAACTCGGTTCTAACATTTCAATCGGGTCTTCAATGGTGCAGACATTGACTTCATCGGTAGCCAATTGCTTTAGCGATGAATACAGCGTGGTGGTTTTACCCGAACCTGTAGGGCCTGTAACCAAAATAATGCCGTGACTATGTGCAGTCAGGGCATGCCATTCATTCAACAAACGACTATCAAAACCCAATTGCTGAAAACTGCGTACCAATACTTCTGGGTCAAAAATACGCATCACCAGTTTTTCGCCAAACGCCGTTGGTAAGGTCGATAAACGCAGTTCAGTTTCTTGTCCTTTTGGAGTTCGGGTTTTTAAACGTCCATCTTGCGGTTTACGTTTTTCGGCTACATTCATACGCCCTAAAATTTTAATCCGTGAGATGACTGCGGTAAGCGTATTGGCAGGCATGTTATAGATGGTGTGCAACACGCCATCAATACGAAAACGTACTTTGCCTGTGTCTTTACGTGGTTCGAGGTGAATATCACTTGCGCCTTGTTCAAAGGCAAATTGCAGCACCCAATCCACCAACTTCACAATATGTTGATCATTGGCATCTGGGTTTTGGGTATCGCCCAATTGCAATAAAGCCTCGACCCCTTTATTTTCACGGTCGTGTGCAGAAGATTTTTGTGATGAATGTACTGCACGACTCACTTGGTAATATTCAATCAAATAGCGCTGTAATTGATCTGGGCTGAGTAAAACCCGCTGAATTTTTTTGGGCAATAAACTATGTTCTAAGTTGGCAACCCATTCTTTTTTATAAGGTTGATCTGTCGCAATTAATACCGCATCTGCAGTCACTTCCACCGCTAAAATACGGTTACGCAGCGCAAATTCCTGCGACATCACAGCAGTTAAAGCGGCAACATCGGCTTTTAACGGATCAATAATATAGAATGGCAAGCCTGATTTA
This sequence comes from Acinetobacter sp. YH12120, assembly GCF_013418795.1. Taxonomy (NCBI): domain Bacteria; kingdom Pseudomonadati; phylum Pseudomonadota; class Gammaproteobacteria; order Moraxellales; family Moraxellaceae; genus Acinetobacter; species Acinetobacter sp. YH12120. Next base: position 28,064 of record NZ_VPBI01000004.1, read on the forward strand.
TCAGCCAGCCATTGGCATAAACGGTTTAAAGTTAAAGTGGTTTGGGGATGACTTTGATCGACCAAATTAAAGTTGGCAATCCATTGTAACGGATGCCATTTTAATTGATCACGTTGACGATGCGTGGTTTGTACCAAAGCCTGATCACGTTCGGTAATTTTACCATCTTTGACTAATTGTTCTAAGCACCAAGTACTGTCTATTTCAAAATTAAAATTCATTGTTATATGCCCCAAAATCTGGGTTTACTATAGCAGAGTTTGCTTTCAGGGCTGAATGACTTCTTTAATACAGTAATCTTGTATGGTTCGATTAAGCCATAATTTTAGAGTGAAAATAGATTCATAAATGGCGATAAACACAATTCAAATATATGATGTTTAAAATAACACCTTGTATTTGGAATGTTGCTGTGGATTTTCTGACTCCTCCATCTTTGGTTACAACCAATTTTCCCGAACTGCTCACCATGTTTGCAGCAGCACTTGGCTGTGGCTTACTGATTGGATTAGAGCGTGAACGCAGTAAAAAAAATGGACAACATCACCGTTTTGCAGGCGTACGTACCTTTGGAATTTGCGCATTATTAGGTGCCATTTGCTTCTTATTGGGCACGAGCATTGCCATTGTGGGTGCGTTGATTGTTGGGGGAATTGGCTTATATTCTCTCAAAAATCAAACGGAAGATGACCCCGGCGCTACCACCGAACTTGCCTTCGTGATGACCTATTTTATTGGTGCATTGTGTTTATGGAATGTTCCATTGGCAGCAGGTTTATCGGTTATTTTGACAGGTTTACTCATGACCAAGCACACCATGCATGGCATTGTCAGTCAGTGGATTACCGAAGCTGAACTACGTGATGGCTTGTTTTTACTGGCTTTGGTGTTAATTGCCTTGCCACTGACGCCTAATACTGCACTATGGGGCAATGTGCTTAATCCTTATGTGATTTTAAAATTATTGATTTTAATTTTAAGTGTGCAGGCTTTAGCGCATATCGCTAAGCGCTTACTCTCAAGCAGCAATGCCCTCATGTTGTCTGCGATTGCTTCAGGTTTTGTATCAAGCACAGCAACCATTGCCAGTTTAGGCATGGAAGTACGCGCAGGTCGTGGTGAAGCACGTGCCAACGCAGGTGCAGCGCTGATGTCTTGCGTGGCGACTTTAGCGCAAATGTTGATTATTGTGGCGGGTGTCAATCTGATTTGGTTTAAGTTATTAATTATTCCAAGTTTGGTCGGAATCGCGATTTTGGTTGTAGCGGGTGTCTGGTTGCTCAAAAAACATAAAAGTACGGCAACGGCAAAGCCAGAAACCGATACCCGTATGTTTAGCCTTAAAGAAGCCGCAATTATTGTGGCGACATTGACCGCAATTCAAGCGATGGTATACGGCTTGGAACAAACCCTTGGGGATGCAGGTTTAATCATTGGTACCCTGCTCGCCTCGTTATTTGAGGTTCATGCCGCAATTGCAACCGTGGTGATGCAAGGTCCACCGAGCCAGCAGGTACTTTTGTATGCCTTAATTTTAGGTGTGGTGGCACATGCGATTGCCAAATGCGTCAATGCCGCGCTCATTGGTGGTTTGCGCTTTGCACTGTATTTCGCCCCTGCCCAAATTCTGCACATGCTGGCGTTGGTGGCTATTTTATATATGCTGGTTTAATCGACAGCGATTAAAACAATTTTTAGGATATGTACTGCGTGCTGATCAACACGGAAACTGACATCAAAATCTGCAAAATTCATGGTGTAAATTCGTTCAGCATCATCCTGATATGCAGGTCGTGGATCTAAAGACAAGACCTGTTCCAATTCCTGCACAATTTGTGGTTGCAATACGCCTGAGCCGAGTAACTGATTTTTTTGCGCTTCTGCTGTGTCCATCCATAGCACTGTTTTTCTTATGGGTTCATCTTGCGCATAACCACTTTGTGCATCAGGCACAGCATCTGAATATTGAATATAAGGTTTAATATCCAAAATAGGCGTGCCATGCAACAAATCTGCTCCTGTCACATAAACTCGCAGTGACTTACCCACTTTTTTGACCTGTTTAAATTGCACTACAGATAAACCAATGGGTGCAGGTCGATACATGCTGCGCGTCGCAAACACACCTATTTTTTGATTACCACCCAAACGTGGCGGACGCACTTGTGCACGAAAACAGGGGTTTTGCTGTTTCTGTACGGTTGGATGAGCATCGGTTTGGTTTTTATTGTCGTGAAATTGCCAGATTAACCATAAATGACTAAACGCTTCGATCCCTTCAAATGCCAACACATCGTTATAAGGCGCCTGCATTTCAATATACGATTCGACTTGTACCAGATTCGGTTGACGAGGAATACCAAATTTTTCTCGGTAGGGAGAGTGCATAAATCCGATTATTGGCATTTTTAGATCAGTCTTCATCACTTTTTCTGATAAGCTCAATTAAATATATTCAGTTTATAGAGAATGATTTTAGATTAGAATAGCAAGCTGTTCTAATTTGATAATTTATTGAGACCTTTAATGGCTGCTTTCAACGTCGAAAAGATTACTCACGTACACCACTGGAATGACACTTTATTCAGTTTTAAAACGACTCGCGATACCGCACTACGTTTTAAAAACGGTCAATTTGTGATGATTGGTCTGGAAGTAAATGGCAAGCCTTTAATGCGCGCTTACTCGATTGCCAGTGCTAACTATGAAGAAGAGCTAGAATTCTTCTCAATTAAAGTACCTGATGGCCCTTTAACGTCTATTTTACAAAAAGTAAAAGTGGGCGATGAATTGCTGGTTTCTAAAAAACCTACAGGCACTTTGGTACTGGATGATTTAAATCCTGGTAAAAACCTATACTTACTTTCTTCAGGTACAGGTCTAGCTCCATTTTTGGCAACCATCCGCGACCCTGAAACTTATGAACGCTTTGAAAAAGTGATTGTGGTTCACGGTACACGTTTCATTTCTGAATTGGCTTATCAAGATTTAATTCTAAATGAATTACCAAATCACGAGTTTTTCCAAGAACTTGGTATTCGTGAAAAACTGGTATATTACCCAACCGTTACACGTGAAGAATATCCAAACCAAGGACGTGTGACCACGGCAATTGAATCGGGTGAAATCTTTGAAAAAATTGGTTTACCACGTTTTAACCCTGAAACTGACCGTGCCATGTTATGTGGTAGCCCTGCATTCTTAAAAGATGTTGCAGCATTACTTGACCAACATGGTTTAAAAGAATCACCACGTATGGGTGAATTGGGCGATTACGTGATTGAACGTGCTTTCGTTGAAAAATAAAAGCTGTTGAATCTAAAAAACCGAGCTAAATAGCTCGGTTTTTTGTCATTAGCATCAATTAACGTACACTGCGACCTTCTTGGTTAGCACGTCCTTCACAGTGTGCACCACCACCAATTACAAACCCACGCTCTGCCTGACATGAACCAATCATACGACCACTCGAATCATAAGTTGTCACTTTTGAAGCACAACCTGTCATCAAAATAGCCGCTGTTAATGCGATTAAACTAGAAATTTTCATTGTATTACCCCTCTAAAAAATTAGTCTTGTTGCAGTGAAATCTGCGAATTATTTGGTATGGTTGGCAATAAACCCGTGCGCTCATCTACTTTAGAATAGTTAATGCCTTGTATGTTGGCACCACCATAACACACAGCTTTAGCCCCCAAAAGAAAGCCCTGTGTAGCGACACATGAACCAATCACTTGCCCTGCAGTATCATAAGTCACTACTTTAGAACTACAGCCAGCCAAAGCAATCAGGCTTGCTATAGAAAATAATTTAATTAGTTTCATTTAACCCTCAATTTAAAAAAAATTAAATATTATTCATCGTGTAAATTATTTTTAAATACATCAATTTATTTTTAATTTTAGTTATATATTATTTTTTGTAAATAGCAATTTGGAATAACTTATCGTTATTTTTACTTCAAATTTTAAAATTATTGCGACTACAAAAAATTAAAAGCACTCCATCTAAATCACTCAAATCAGATGGAGTGCTTTTTACGTTTATTCTTTATTCTGGTACATTCATTCTTCGTTCAGCCAAAGCTTGCTGAATCACATGATATCCCGCTGTTAAGCCCAAACTCGCCATAATCACGGCTACCACAAGATCTGGAATCAAACTACCCGTACCAAATACACCCACTGCCGCCAAAATAACTGCGAAATTACCAATCGCATCATTACGGCTACATAACCACACCGATTTCATATTCGAATCACCATCTCGAAATGCATATAAAATCAATGCAGTAACCACATTGGCTAATAAGGCGATGATCCCAATAATACCCATGGTTATGGCTTCAGGTGGAATACCCTGTATATAGGCATAGATAACCTTGCCCATCACCACCACACCAAACAAGGCCATCGTGATGCCTTTGACCAAAGCCACAGTAGCACGCCAATACAAACTTGCACTTAACACCGCAAGTGAAATCCCGTAATTGACAGCATCTCCAAAGAAATCCAGTGAATCTGCCCATAGGGATGATGAATGGGCATAGGCACCACCTATCAACTCGATAAAAAACATGCTGAGATTGATCACCAATGCAATCCATAACGCGGTTCTAAATTTACTATTCGGTTTGATTGGCGCAGGTTCATGACTACACGTACATGCCATAGACACACCTTCTTTCAAAATGAAACTGTTTCGATTATGCTCATTTAAAACTATAGACTTAGTCCAAGGTCAAGTATGGCACAATATTTAATTCATGAATTAGCTAAAAAAGTTGGAGTCAGCACAGATACAATTCGTTTTTATGAAAAGAAACACTTACTCACCCCAAGCTTTCGTGCCGAAAATAATTATCGCTATTACAACGATGAGGCACTCAAGCGTTTGATTTTTATTAAGCGTTGCCGTGCTTTAGATATGAACTTAAAAGAAATTGAAGCCTTAATTGAATTAGAAAAACAGCCGAAACAAAACTGCTGCGCTGTGAATGAATTGATTGATGAACATTTAAGGCATGTAGAAGATAAAATTGCCGAGTTGCAGCATTTTCAGCTACAACTTCAGCAACTTAGACAAGCCTGCACCACGCAAACAACCATTGATGATTGTCAGATTTTAAAGCGACTTGAAGCCGAATAATCGCTCTCTAAGCCTTTTGTAATGCAGTATTTACGTATCTAAAATTGGATTATAAACACTTCTGATTAACACGCTTCGATAGCTGCTCGGCAGTTTCCACACGTTCAGAATAACGATCTACCAAATATGCTGCTTGCCCGCGAGTCAGCAAAGTAAATTTATATAACTCTTCCATCACATCGACAATACGGTCGTAATAGCTAGACGCTTTCATGCGGCCATCTTCCTCAAACTCTAAAAAGGCTTTAGGAATAGAAGACTGATTGGGAATGGTGATCATCCGCCATCCAACGTCCTAAAATACGCAATTGATTGACGCTGTTAAATGACTGCGACCCGCCACACACTTGCATTAAAGCAAGCGTTTTACCTTGTGTGGCACGAATTGCGCCCGCGGCAAGCGGAATCCAGTCAATTTGTGCTTTGAAAATCGAACTCATTGAACCATGACGTTCTGGGCTACACCAAACCATACCTTCTGCCCACGCCAACAATTCATGCAGCTCTTGAACTTTGGGATGTGAAGCATCGCCATCTTCAGGTAAAGGCAAACCTTTGGGATGGAAAATTTTTACCTCAGCGCCAAAGTGCTCCAAAATTCTGCCCGCTTCCTGTACCGCCAAACGACTATAAGAACGCTCACGGTTTGAACAGTACATCAATAAAATACGTGGCGGATGGTTCAACGGCTTTGCCTGCACCTGTTCAAAACTTGGTGTAGGCAATAAATCTAAATCAATATTGGGTAATACCATGCTGCATACTCTTAAAACTAAAATGGGCAACGCATGCCCATGTTTTTATCTTAAACCTCAAAATGAAGAAAATTACTTTGAACTGACAATCGACTCATTTTGATAAAACTTTTTACGCAGCCATAAAGACACACTCACCAAAGCAATCAACACAGGCACTTCAACCAAAGGGCCAATAATCGTGGTAAATGCAACGGGAGAAGCCAAGCCAAACGTTGCAATGGCAACAGCAAGTGCTAATTCAAAATTATTCCCTGCTGCGGTAAAGGAAATGGCGGTCGTCCGTGGATAATCATTGCCCATCCATTTGCTCATAAAGAAGCTAATAAAGAACATGGCAACGAAGTAAATAATCAATGGAATGGAAATGCGTAAAACATCCATCGGCAAGCTCAGTACTTCTGCGCCTTTTAGTGCGAACATCGCCACAATGGTAAATAGCAATGCCAACAGACTAAATGGGCTAATTTTGGGTAAAAAAGACGTTTGATACCAATCTAAGCCTTTGCTTTTCACTAAAATCAAGCGTGTTAAAAAGCCCATCAAAAAAGGAATACCCAAATAGATTAAAACAGCTTGGGTGATTGTCCAAAAACCAACATCAATCACTTGTCCTGCCACGCCAAAATACGGCGGCAAGAAACTCAGAAACAGCCATGCATAAGTACTAAAGAATACAATCTGAAAAATACTGTTAAACGCAACTAATGCAGCCACGTATTGGTTATCACCACAAGCCAAGTTGTTCCAGACCAAGACCATCGCGATACAGCGTGCCAGACCAATTAAAATCAAACCTGTCATATATTCAGGATAGTTTTGCAAGAAAATAATCGCCAAAGCGAACATCAAACACGGAGCAATCAACCAGTTTTGTACCAAAGACAACAACAAGGTTCGGCGGTCTTTAAACACTTCTGGCAAAGCTGCGTAATCGACTTTTGCCAATGGTGGATACATCATCAAAATCAAACCAATCGCAATGGGAAGATTGACTGTTCCCACACTCATTTGATCTAAGCTTGCCGATACTGCAGGAAATACCACGCCAATCGCAACACCTAGCCCCATGGCAATAAAAATCCATAAGGTCAGATTACGATCTAAAAAAGAAAGTTTGGACTGTGCCATGTGCTTACTCGCAATGTGTTGCAATTGTAGGGTTGATGTGCTTCATCGGGCTGACATCTTGCTGCGCGATAATATTTAAAACAGCAAACGCCCATTCGGGTAAATCTGAGTTCAAACGGTAATACACCCACTGCCCCTGACGTTGATCTAGCAAAATAGATAAATTCCGTAACAACGCCAAATGACGTGATATTTTCGGTTGATTTAACTGCAATTGTTCTGTCAATTCGCATACACAAATATTGTGTTGAGCCATCACCAATTTCAGAATGTCCAGTCGGGTTGGGTCTGACAAACATTTAAAAAAATCAGTTTGATTCATTTTTTATCTGCACTTCAATATTAACTATTGCGAATATACGCATATCCATATATAAATGCAATATTGAAATTTTATCGACCTAAAACGAGTCACTACGCATGAGCAACACCATCAAAATTTTTCATAACCCTGCCTGTGGAACGTCACGCAATACTTTAGAATTAATTCGTAATACAGGACAAGAACCTGAAATTATTGAATATTTAAAAACCCCACCTACACAAGCTGAACTTACTAGCATGATTCAACAAGCAGGTTTAAGCGTGCGCGATGCAATCCGCAAAAATGTAGAACCATACGAACAGTTGCAACTTGAAGGTAGCTCACACAGCGATGCGGAATTAATTGCATTGATGGTCGAGCATCCGATTTTAATTAATCGTCCATTTGTCGTGACCGAGTTAGGTGTGAAACTGTGCCGCCCTTCTGAACTGGTCTTAGACTTGCTCACTCAACCACAATTAAAAAGCTTCAGCAAAGAAGATGGTGAAGTGGTGATTGATAAACATGGGCAACGTGTACGTTAACACGCTTTCATCCATCAGAAATTGATTATAAGCAATCTGTCAAATTGGTATTGAAAGTCCCTTCTCGTGCGTTTTGTATAGCTCAGGATGAGGAATTTTCTATATCAAGATTAGCCCCAGCGTTTCAGCACAAGTTTTCTTCTGAATCCCGAGCTATTTACTAGGTTGAATCCTAAATTTAGATTCATACAATAAAGCCATATTTCTGCTATTGCTTTTTGATCATGACCATTTCCCACGTCACCGAACTTCTCTCTCCTGCTGGTTCTTTAAAAAACATGCGCTATGCCTTTGCTTATGGTGCAGATGCAGTCTATGCAGGTCAGCCGCGTTACAGTTTGCGCGTGCGTAATAACGAATTTGATCATGAAAACTTAGCCATTGGCATTCAAGAAGCACATAAATTAGGCAAAAAGTTTTATGTGGTGGTGAACATCCAACCGCATAACAGCAAACTCAAAAACTTTATTCGTGACCTAGAACCTGTGGTTGCCATGCAACCCGATGCGCTGATCATGTCTGACCCAGGTCTGATTATGATGGTGCGTGAAAATTTCCCCGACATGCCTGTACATTTATCGGTACAAGCCAATGCGGTGAACTGGGCAACGGTGAAATTCTGGCAAAATATGGGTTTAACCCGTGTCATTCTTTCGCGTGAATTGTCGATTGATGAAATTGAAGAAATTAAAAACAACGTGCCTGGCATGGAAATTGAAGTATTTGTGCATGGTGCGCTGTGCATGGCCTATTCAGGTCGTTGCATGCTTTCAGGCTATATGAATAAACGTGATGCCAACCAAGGCGCATGTACCAATGCCTGCCGTTGGGAATATAAAATTCACGATGCAAAAGAAGATGAAACAGGTGACGTAATTCCTGTCAAAAATCTTTCTGAAACTGCCGATGCAGATGAACAACACATGCAGGCACAGCATCAATTTAACGAGCCTGTGTTATTACAACGTAATGACGAAGATATGTTTGCTGCCGAAGAAGATGAACACGGCACTTACTTTATGAATTCTAAAGATTTACGTGCAGTGCAGCACGTTGACCGTTTAACTAAAATGGGCATCCATTCACTAAAAATTGAAGGTCGCACCAAATCTTATTTCTACTGCGCACGTACTGCACAAATTTACCGTAAAGCCATTGATGATGCACTTGCAGGCAAACCATTTGACCCTGCATTAATGACTCAATTAGAAGGCCTAGCTAACCGTGGTTATACCGAAGGTTTCTTGCGTCGTCATGTGCACAGCGAATACCAAAACTACGAAACAGGTTCATCAAGTTTTGATCATCAGCAATTTTGTGGTGAAGTCTTAGAACGCAATGGTGACTACATTAAAATTGATGTAAAAAACCGTTTTGTAGTGGGCGATTCTTTAGAATTGATGACGCCACAAGGCAATATCTATTTCACTTTAACTGAAATTAAAGATAAAAAAGGCAATCTGATTGAAGATGCCAAAGGTTCAGGGCATATTGTAGAAATCCCTATACCTGCAGATGTCGATATGCGTTATGCCCTGCTGATTCGCAACTTACCAAATTCGACTGCAGATATTTCTGCCTCATCGTTGGCTTATCAAGCCAACTAAGTGGCAATAAACTAAGCGAGTATTGCGATGGCACTCCTGATTACCGACCAATGCATCAATTGCGATATGTGCTTACCCGAATGCCCGAATGAAGCAATTTATGAGGGTGAAAAGGTGTATGAAATTGATGTGGCGCGTTGCACAGAATGTGTTGGGTTTTATGACTATCAAACCTGCGTTTCAGTCTGCCCAATTGAATGTATTATTCCGCATCCTGAGCATGTCGAAACCAAAGAGCAACTGCAGGACAAGTTTAATCAGCTGAATTTATTTGGACAAAATAATAAGGCTAATTAGACTGAGATAAATCCAACTACAGTAAATCAAACTGGATGCTAAAAAATAAAAAAAGAACTGAGTTGTTAGCCGACTCAGTTCTTAAAACCAAAAATAGAATAAATAAACTTTTAATACTGTGCGATAAAGCACTTTACTGAACATAGCGCCTGAGTATTGGGGAACTCAGGCGCTATCTTTTTAGCGAATACAATTTAAGGATGGTTAATCCGCGTATTCAGATGTATTCGTTCAGACTTATTGACCTGAACGGATGATGTAGTCGAATGCTGAAAGTGATGCTTTCGCGCCTTCACCTGTTGCAATAATGATTTGCTTGTACGGTACAGTTGTACAGTCACCTGCCGCAAATACACCTTTTACATTGGTTTCGTTGCGCTCATTAATCACAATCTCACCACGATTCGTCAGCTCTACTTTTGACTCTTTTAAGAAGTCCGTATTTGGTAATAAACCAATTTGTACGAAAATTCCTGCAAGTTCAACAGTATGCTCAACATCTGTCGCACGGTCTTTATATTTCAACGCAGTCACTTGTGCGCCATCACCAATTACTTCAGTCGATAATGCATTGGTAATTACAGTAGTATTTGGCAAGCTGTTCAATTTGTTTTGCAAGACTTGGTCTGCACGTAATTTAGTATCAAACTCTACCAAAGTCACATGCTCTACAATCCCTGCAAGGTCAATCGCTGCTTCTACACCTGAGTTACCACCACCAATCACTGCAACACGTTTGCCTTTAAACAACGGGCCATCACAGTGTGGGCAGTATGCCACGCCGCGGGTACGGTATTCTGCTTCACCAGGTACATTCATCTCTCTCCAACGTGCACCTGTAGACAAGATCACCGTTTTCGATTCAAGTGTTGCGCCATTTTCCAAAGTCACTTCGACCAAACCATTGGCAGTTTCATCAGCACCTTTAATGGCAGATACTTTTTGTAGATTCATAATATCGACATCGTATTCACGCACATGCGCTTCCATTTCTGCCGCAAACTTTGGACCTTGTGTTTTTTGGATAGAAGTGAAGTTTTCAATATCCATGGTATCCATCACCTGACCGCCCATCCGCTCAGCCACAATACCTGTACGAATACCTTTACGTGCTGCATAGATTGCAGATGTATTCCCTGCAGGGCCGCCACCAATTACCAAGACATCAAACGCCTCTTTGGCATTCAGTTTCGCTGCATCTTTGCTCGCAGAATCTGTATCTAATTTAGCTACAATTTCTTCCAAAGTCATACGACCTTGACCAATGTGGTTGCCATCTTGGAATACCATCGGCACAGCCATAATTTTGCGCTGCTCAACTTCTTCTTGGAAGAATGCACCATCAATCATGGTTGCTGTTGTGCCAGGGTTGTAAATCGCAATGAGGTTCAAAGCTTGTACTACATCTGGACAGTTGTGGCAGCTCAACGATACAAACACATCAAAGTGAGATGAAAGATTCAATTCTTTGATTTGCGTTAATACTTCATCCGATACTTTTGGTGCATAACCAGAAGTTTGCAATAAAGCCAAAATTAATGAAGTGAACTCGTGCCCCATTGGTAAACCTGCGAAGAATACGCGCGGTTGCTCACCTACTTTTGCAATCCCAAAACTTGGTGCACGTGCGTTGTTACCGTCAAAACGTGCAGTAACTTGTGGCGAAAGTGCTGCAATTTCTTCAACCAATTCTTTAATTTTGGCAGATTTATCAGAACCATCTAAAGTCGCGACAAGCTCGATTGGGCTTTCAAGACGTTCTAATAAAGTTTTAAGTTGTGTAGAAGTATTTTGGTCTAACATGGCTAACGTCTCCAAGGGAGTAAATTTATTTGTTGATGTCATCTTACGAAAAATAGTTACATAGGGGAAACGGTTTATTTTTATATTTATGATCGTTTTTTTAAATGATAGTGAGTTTCAAGCTTACTATTTCATTTAAAATACCTAAAGCTATTCAATTTAGACATTAACATAAAAACTGAATGTCTGCCTTAAGCAATTGAGCCTAATCATTTTTTATTCAAGTTGTTGTTGAATCCGCAGAATACGCTGCTGTAAATGTCGCGATAAAAACCAGAGTACCGCAGACAGTATTAACATAAGCGCCATAACCGCGAGATTCATATAATAAACCAGCGTATTTAATTGCTGTGCTTGCTGCACTTGCTTATGTACGCTTTGCGCCATAGGCGTTAAAGCTTTGCCATAAACTTGCTGCTGCATCGTCCATAATTGTTCAGGTTTAAATCCATAATGTAAAAATTGCGGATCTTGCTGCTCTGCTTTGACCAAGGTCAACACTTGCGGAATGGCTGCATCTTTATCTGCAGGATGATGCATCAATGCCGTTTGCGCCAACAAATAGGCTTTAACAGGCGCTGCCATTTCTGCATTTTGTAAATAACGCGCCAATTCACTTTCTTGAATGTGCTTTTCATAATGCACAATTTTGGCATATACCTGCTGCGTATCATCTTGTCGGTCATGCTGAACATAACTCAATGCCGACCAAAGTAAAATAAAACTCAGCAACCAAGCTACAAATTTCAAAACAAAGGACTGAAAGCGAATATAAAAAAAACGAATTTTCTTGAGTAGATGAACTAGAACGAATGCACCAATAAATGACACCGACAGTTTTAAAATCAACCAACCCAACCAGTTCAACAAACTGAAAAAATAATCAGGTTGCTGCCCTAAATTTGCCAAAGTCGCATCGACACTTGCAGGCATGTGTAATTGCTGAACTTCAGTGCTTAAACCAAAGAAGCTATAAATCACATCTTGCTGAATAAAAAAGCCAATTGCCGATATAAGCACCACCGTCATAGACAGCACAGCCAAAAAACTGAGCTTTTTTTGACGCTGCTGTAATGCCACAACACCTGTTTTTAGCTGCTGTGGCTGAATGGCATATTCATCAAGTGGGGGCAAATCCGACTCCTTATCAGGTAAATTTCAGATTAAATGAAGTCATTGTCAAAATGCATTTATTGACCAGACTGTTGACTTGAACCAATCACCAATTGATTCAGATTCTCCTGTAAGGCTCGCAAACGCGTAGTCGCTTCTGCACGTTTTTGCATGCCTTCTTTTTGTACCTGGATCACATCGTTCACTGTTTTAATGAGGGTATTTTGTACGTGTTCAAGGGTTTCAATATCAATCACCGAACGCTGATTGGCTTTGGCAGTATCAACCGAGTTTTGATGCAATAAATCTGCATTACGGCGCAGCAATTCATTGGTGGCATCATCAATACTGTTGGCCAGTTGCACACTGTTTTTCTGCTCATTTAAAGAAATCGCCAAACTAATCTGGTTTTTCCACGCAGGTAAGGTAATGTTTTTAATCGCATAAAATTTATCGACCAACATTAAATTATTGGACTGGATAATCCGAATCATCGGCAAAGTTTGCATGGCAGATTGTTGCAACACCTGCAAATCACTCACCCGCTTTTCTAAATTATTAGCAAGATGATTGAGATCATAAATTTTTTGAGTCGTGGTCTGATCCTGCGGCTGCGCGGAAAATTCAGAAATTTGCTGCTGAATTTCCTGCTGTTTTAACTTACCTGCTGCAATATAAATCCCCAATTGTTTATATTCATCTTGCACACCATGAAACATTTTATCCAGTGTATCTACACGGTTTTTTAAACCATTTTGTGAGCTTTCAATTTCTGTGACCAGACTATCAATTTGCGCTTTGGTGCTGTTAAAGTTTTGATCAAAACTTTGTTTAGCGCCTTTTAACTTATTGAATAAACCACCCAAAAAGCCACTGCTTTTGTTTGGATTTAAAATACTGTTGGTATTTAACTGCTGTGCAACCTGCACCACCTGATTCAGCTTTTGCCCTGTGACATCCAAATCCTTATTTTGCACCAAACCTAAAAGCTCATCGGTATAACTTGACGTTTTAGTGGCGATATTTTTGCCATATTCTGCAACCGAATGATGGCTAAGATCGCTCAATTCTTTACGTGCAGCCAGCACCTCCTGAAAGTCATCAGCCTGTAAGCCAATTTCCTGCAAATTGAGTTGCTGAAATTGTTGCTGAGTCTGTTCATCACTCACTTGCACAGCGATGTTGCGTTGTTCAGAAGTTGTCATATTTCGCCTCTATCTAATCAAAACCGAGCCTTATGATTGCGCAGGTTTTTCTAAGGATTTTCTTAACGTCTTTATTAAATGCTCACGACTTTGATCCAGCTTTTCTAGCTGACTGTGTGAGCCACTTTGCTGACTTTGTTTGACATGATATTGCCATGCAGGAATGAGTACCTGCTGCGCTTCTTTAAAGCGATCTAACAAACTAAAAGAGAGTTGCTGTGAAAGTTGCATTTGAGTAATCGCAATATCATTGCTACTTTGCAAAGTCTTTAAACTATAAATTTTCTTGGCCAGCCGTTCGCTAAAATTATCCAAAGGATGTTGATTGCGCACAAATCGTGGATATTCCAATAAAAATTCATCGGCAGCTTGAATATATTTCGCCATTTGCTCACGCAAACCAACCAACTGCTGAAAACGTGATTGTGATTTCTGAATTTCAATTTGCAGCTTTTGACTCAAACGGTCTGCTTGCCCTAACAAATGATCTAGGTTTTTATAATATTGCACTTGCCCCGCGCCATATTCCAAATCTATGCCTAGCCACTTTTGCAGCGCATTAAACTTACGTTGCTTTAACACTTTTTTAGATTTGCCAAGCGCCTGAATCAATTGCTCAATGGTCACACTCAATTGCTGGGTTAAATGTGGATCTACCCCATCCAATAAAACTGACTGCGCTTGAATCACCTGATCTGCATAATGATTTAGACGATATTGATCATTCAACAACGGTACTAAATCATTGCGTTGAATCGCCAAAAGCTCAGCACGATCCACCGTAATCTCTTGCAAAGGCAGTAACACTTCAAACTGAGCCATAGACCATCACAACCCTCTTTACATGATTTTATAGTACGTGTTTTTCGGCTAAGGTCATGTAATATTTTGCAATTTTTTATTTCGATCTGCTTAAATGCGTTTTAATAGATTCGCATAACATTAATCATAAAATGCCTGATTCAAAACATCAGTGCATAAAAAAGCCATGATCAACATGGCTTTCAATGTTCCAAACGCAGGATGATAAGCAGATTATAAATAATCGCCTTCACGCTCTGGCTGATACAAAATTTTCTCAATTTTGACTTTCATCATATGACCATCTGGCTGTGGCCATTCAATTTCCTGACCTTCAGCTAAACCTAAAATGGCAGTCCCCACAGGTGCAACCACATTCACCTGCCCTTTCTCACCTTTAAAGTCATGCGGATAAACCAAGGTAATTTCAGTCGGTTCTTTTGCAGGTGCAATGGTAATCAATGCGCGGGCATTCATGCTCACCACATTATTCGGTACATCTTGTGGCGCAACCACTTCAGCACGTGCCAATTCATCTTCTAGATGTTGCATCGTTGGCGTCAATTTAGGTTGATGCTCAAGCATCGTTTCCAAACGGTGCAAATCTTGTTCTGAAATAATAATCTTTGGTCTAATCATTTACTTTTATTCCTGTCATTCCGACAATACTGTCATCATCAGCTTGCCTACAATCATATTCAATACGCTTAAGTTATAACAGAAATTCAGCTTATTGAACGAAAAATCAATTTTTTATATCCATAAAAAAAGCCCCCTTGAGGGGCTTTTCTCAAGGCTGTGCTTATTTTGCGTAAACTGGGAATTTCGCGCAAACAGCTTCAACTTTTGCTTTTACAGTATTAATTACAGCTTCGTCACCTTTGCTGTCAAGAATGTCTGCAATCCAACCTGCAAGATCACGCACTTCTGCTTCACCAAAACCACGTGTAGTTACTGCTGGAGTACCAATACGGATACCAGAAGTTACAAATGGAGAACGTGGATCGTTCGGTACAGAGTTTTTGTTTACAGTAATGTGCGCAGCACCTAACCATGCATCTGCATCTTTACCTGTAATATCTTGCTTGATTAAAGAAAGCAAGAACAAGTGGTTTTTCGTACCACCAGATACTACATCATAACCACGTTCAATAAGAACTTCAGCCATCGCTTGCGCATTTTTAACAACTTGTTGTTGATACGCTTTGTATTCAGGCGCCATTGCTTCTTTAAAACAAATTGCTTTTGCTGCAACTGCGTGTACCAATGGACCACCTTGGTTACCAGGGAACACAGCAGATTGTAATTTTTTCTCGATCTCTTCGTTTGCTTTCGCAAGAATTAGACCAGAACGTGGACCACGCAATGTTTTGTGTGTAGTAGTAGTCGTTACGTCAGCAATTTGCACAGGGTTTGGATAAACACCTGCAGCCACTAGACCTGCTACGTGTGCCATATCTACAAATAAATAAGCACCAATTTTGTCTGCGATGTCGCGGAAACGCTGCCAATCTACAATTTGGCTATACGCAGAGAAACCCGCAACAATCATGCGTGGTTTGTGTTCAAGCGCTAAACGCTCAACTTCTTCGTAATCAATTTCGCCAGTTTCTGGGTTTAAACCATATTGGATAGCGTTATATGTTTTACCTGAGAAGCTTACTTTTGCACCATGAGTCAAGTGACCACCATGTGCCAAGCTCATACCTAACACAGTGTCGCCTGGGTTAAGTAAAGCTAAGTAAACTGCAGAGTTTGCTTGTGAACCAGCGTGTGGTTGAACGTTAGCATAATCTGCACCAAAGAGTTCTTTAGCACGGTCAATCGCCAATTGTTCAATAATATCTACGTATTCGCAACCGCCGTAGTAGCGTTTGCCTGGGTAGCCTTCTGCATATTTATTGGTAAGTTTTGAACCTTGAGCTTCCATTACTGCAGGTGAGCAGTAGTTTTCAGAAGCAATTAACTCAATATGAGCTTCTTGGCGCGCATCTTCATTGGTGATCGCTTGAGCTAATTCTGGATCAAATTCGGCAATAGAAATATTGGCAAACATTAGCGAGGTCCTATTAATTTAGGGCTTTTAAGCCGTGCTAAGATTGGCGCGTATTGTAGCATAAAGTTTGTGAACTGAGAGAATGAACTTTGCTCAGTTTTACATAAAAATAGCTCATGTTTCAGATAAAACACGAGCTATTTTAGGTCAAATCAATCTTTATCGTAATTCAACAACTTATTGAATAGGCATTAGTGATTGAACATCTTTGACAATCTCATCCATATTATCCACATACACCGAACCATGATCCCATTTTTGCTCTACAGGTAAATCCTGATCAGTGACGTAATGAATTTTAGTTCCCATCCCTTGAGCTGACTGAACCAAGTAATCCGTGACTTGTTTCGGTACAGTTGGGTCAGCCGTTCCTTGATAAATAAATATAGGCGTACTGATTTTCACTTTTAATGGCTGTGAACCATGGGTTAAGAAATCTTTAACTTCAGGGATGGTCGTCATGAAATTCGGTTGAGTACGTGGATAACCATCCAATTTTCCATAAGTCTGTGCGTGCTCTCGCATTGGCTGAAGCATACTCCCACCTAATGCCTCATAACAGATTGACTCTGCCTGAGCAGCAAGTTGATCTGTTGGTGACACAAATATTTCAGAATATTGCAAGGTTGGAGCAGTATTTCTTAGCCCCGCAGCAATTAGAGCAGTAAACGTATCTAATGGTACAAGTGTCTGTACTTTCTTTATTACATCTGGCTCCTGAGCTGCTTTTTGTTCACCACCCGCCAATACCAACGCTAAATTTGATGCAGGTGCGATAGCTATGGCACCCTTATAATTTAACTGCGCACGCGATGCATACTGTGCTGCACCTAAAGCCGCATGTCCACCCTGTGAATGTCCAACTACACTCCATCGCGTTTCTGCAGTATTACCCAAAAGCTTGCTTGCAGCGACAACAGCATCTGTAATCGAATAAGCTGCACTTTTTAAATTCAAGAATGGATGTAATTCTTTACCACTCGGTTCGCCTAAACCTTCGTAGTCGGGTGCAACAACGGCATAACCTGCTGCCAATAGTTTAGCAATGAAGTACTCATTTCCATTTAAACCTTGACGACTTGGTGCACACGCATCTGCCACGCCTGTTGTGCCATGCGCCCAAACTACAAGTGGCCATCCGCCCGCAGGCTTAACTGTTTGAGGGGTAAAAACAAGTGCAGTTGCCTGAGTTTCCTGTCCATTTACCCCTAACATTTTATAAGTCATCAATGTTTTAGAGGCACTTACTGTATCTAAAACATTATTCGCATTGGCACCCTGATCTAAATAAGGCTCTGTTTTCACGACAGGGGCACTAAAATTATATTTCGGAATGCCATCCTCAATAACCACAACACTCGTATCGTCATGATCATCATTACACGCAGTTAAAAACAAACTGCTGCTGGCTAAAGCCACGCTTAACCATATTTTTTTCATTTGCTTACCCTTGTCTTCATATTCTTATTAATTGCATCCTTCGCAATCTTTATTTGTACGCTTTTTTATCGTATCAGGCAAGATTTCAACAATTAATATGCAAGTGTATTTTATTTAAAATTAAACACTTACGGTAAAAATCAGTAAATTGATCACATATACAAGTGCCTATTAAATTTCAATTCAATTTGTCATACGCAGCGGCTAATGTTAGATTGCATTTTTATTGAATGACGCAAGCGAATCAGGACATGCAGGCAATTATTCTCGACACTGAAACCCATACTTTAAATGGACAACCCATTGAGATTGCCTACGCCCCCATTCAAATTCAAGATGGCAAAATCAGTCTAGATAAAAGTCAAATTTTCGATCAGTTATATCAAGTCGATGAGCCAATTTCATTCGCAGCGATGGCGGTACATCATATTTTAGAATCAGATTTAATTGATCAACCGCATTACAGTAGTTTCGAATTACCTGCCGAAACCACCTATATTATTGGGCATAATATTGATTACGATATTCGCGCTTTAGAAAAATGTGGTGTGGATACTTCTAAAATTAAAGCCATTTGCACTTTAGCACTTGCACGTCGTGTATGGCCGAATGCTGAAGCACACAATATTTCAGCTTTAATTTATATGATTACCAAAGGCAGCGAAAAAGCGCGTGATATGATTAAAAAAGCGCATCGTGCCGATATGGATATTATTTTAACGGCCAATATTTTGATGCACGAAGTTCATCAATTACAAATTCAAAGTATTGAAGAACTCTACACTGCCTCAGAAGAAGCACGTATTCCACAAATTATCAATTTTGGTAAACATCGTGGTACGGCAATTGCTGACCTTCCTGCCGATTATGTGCAATGGTTATTAAGACAAGAAGATTTAGATCCTTACTTACGCAAGGCGCTCGAAAATACCAGTATTTTGACTTTATAAATGTTTCAAGTGAATCTTATTGCATTTACCTGTCATAAATTATTCATATTATTGTAATTTTCAAAGTCTATGCTTTGCCTTAATTTATTGGGGAAATAAATTAAGGCTCATGTTTAATTATCAAAAAACTCAACTCGGTCTAGATGCATTACAACAGCGCACACGTGATTTAAATGCACGTCAACGTCGTTTATTGGTACTGATTGGTACTGAAGATTTTGATTTACTCGGAGATCAGTTCAAGCAACGTCTTGCACCACCTGAATTGATTGAACAGCTATTAGATATGCACCTGATTGCCCCTGCTGCGCTTGAGCAAGACACTTTGCAACACCAAGAGCAAACGGCTAACATTCTGCTGCAACAAGAGCAAGAGCCATCATCTACCACTTTACACACAGAAATTCATAGCCAACTTGCAAGCAGCACCCCGCAAGCGCATGCTGAAAGTTTGGCAGAACCAATCCACACCCAACATCTTCAAGTAAATTCAGTTCCTGCATATTTAGAAGCACGTGTTGCAGCTGCCATCAATACAGAACAGCCCGCTGAACAACCTGAACCCCAAGCAGAAATACAGCCTGAAATTACCGCTTTGAGTTTTGAAGATGTAAAATTTCTCATGATGGATACTTTGCAGCGTCATTGTGGATTAATGGCAAAACAACTGATTCAGCGAATTTTACAAGCTCAGGATATTCGCAGCTTAAAACTCTGCCAAATGCAATGGATTACCTCTTTGCAAGAAACTCGTTTACCACCGAAAGCACTCAATCAGATTTTGCAGCAAATCAACCACTCTCTGCAAAAGCTTAATCCGACTTAAAGCTTAGATTTTTTTACTTAGTTTTAAGTCTTTTTAACAATTAAAACCATGCTCAGGGACATATGGATTAATTTATTTTTATTACTTTTCAACACCTTAAAAACACATATAAACCTTAGATCCATTATTCCTATAAAAGCTAAGACTTTAGCGGCATAGCCCCGACTGATAAAAATCAGCGATATAGTATTTTCTAGAATTGTTGAGGCACAGGGTTATGATGAATTATGCATTTTTTTTAGCGTTTGATGCTTATGACAATCCAATGCAACTCAGTAAAGTTGGCAATTGGGTGATTACCTTTTTAAGCCCAAAAGATCAGGAAAGCCAAATACAGTTAGCGATTACCAATGTGTTGCCGCGTCAAATTTCAGCACATTTACAACCGCGACGCATAGTGATTCAACAAAGTACAGATGCCCAGCTCTGGCAAATCTTGCAAATTGAATGTTTTGATAGTCAAACCAATCAAGAGTTGAGTTTTCAACCCGATGATGACATTGGGCAAGCGGTCATTCAAAAAATTATTCAAGAGTTTGATAAATACGATGTAAATATCCAACTTGTAGAAGATCAGACGGTTTAAAGCGATATGTTTTACACTTAATGAGCACTTTATTTACGTGTGCTTTAAAAATCCTGCGCACAAAAAAGCTCATCGAAATGAGCTTTTCTAAAAATAAAGTAGTCTCACAAATATTTACTCCAACACACGGAAAATACTATCAGACTCGCGGCTTTCAAACAAAAGTTCGATGCTTGGTAAAATCACTTCACCTTCCACAATAATGTGTTCAATTTTGTGAAATAGTGCCAAACCCGCTGCCAATGAAGTTTCTGGGATATTACGTAGCAATGCTTTTGCTTCGTAAATATGGCTAAACTGGTCTTTAACTTTAATATCGATGATTTGCGTCATTGTTGTTCCCTTTTTCTTGACGGAAATTTTTTATACCATAGCTTATAAATTTTTTAAAAAAGTGAGTTGTTAGATTGTTTGACAATGTAGTATTTTTTTAAACTAAATTTAAATTATCTAATAAATTCAAACACATATTTTTTAAAATTTTATTTACAACTTACAAAACCACAGTAAATTTGCTTGTTTTTCATTCTAGCACAGAAAAAACTCGCATTGCTGCGAGTTTTTTTATGTTGGAAGGCTAGTGCTGATTTTATTGTTTGAACAAGAGTTACAAACTCAACGAGCTGTCATTGATCCGTCCAACTGCATCGTAGCGTCTATTACATTGAATGACCTACTGTAGTTTTAATATAGTGAAACTTATTTTTTGCTGCAATAGCCCACTACATTTCAACACATTCACACAGCAAAATTTCAATTGATTTAATTTTCAGTTACGGCATAATTTTATGCGGTTAAAAGCTCCAGCTTTGCGATTAGCTTCTGCATAACTTGGCGATACTTTCAAATAATAAGAAGTCGACGATTATTCAATTAACTCAATTTCATAATCAACATCTTGCAGCATATCTTTATTGTATAGCTTTACCATTGCTGTTGCTTCAGCATAATCGTAGAACAAACCTTCTGCGACGGCTTTACTGCGAAATTCCGTGGTACCAATTTCATTATCATGCGGAACAAAATATAAGTTTTCTGGAATGAGTTTAACGATATAGCCCACGAAGCTGCCCTCAGATTTTTCAGTTTTAAAATATGTGAGTTTTATATGCTGAAAAACGTGATCAGGCTATGGCAAATAAGATCGAATGTTTATCTTAATTTTTTATATACTTTTCAACTATTTTTTATATTACAGTTCAATGCTTATATACTAATTTGGTGCGCTCAGCGCGCACCGGAATCTGCTGCTATCATATTGTTTTATATTGATAAAAACAAAAGTCCATTGAGCTTTACCGTAAAAAATACCGTATAAATATTATTTACTTTTTTCATATTGCTAATTTGAAATTTATTGACCAAATTTTGATCCAAATCAGATTTAGTGTATTGAATCACTTAGAAATCTTGTTCAAATCCTAATTCAGGATTTGAAATGATGTACTGATTATATCAATATTAAAAGCACCATAAATAGGAATGATATAACATATCATTTCTTCAATATTCTTTTTGATGTATCATTCTTTTAGACACATTCAGGGACAAGGTAATGTTTGAAATTATTGATGATTTAAAAAATAAATTAGATCAGCATCGCCCCCTATCACCAGCTATAGTAAAAAATTTCTCTGTACACGACAAAAATAGATAACTCATTGAAATAATGTCACAATAATTGTTTTCTAACGACGAATACTATGACACATCTCAATGAGTTATATCTTATCTTAAACAAATCTCTAAAATGGAACAAGTCACATTTAAAGTGCTTTGCGCTCATCATGCTTGTGATTATTTTAAAGCAAACATGTAATCTTTCTTCTGCATCTAAAGCCTTGCCCATCAAGTGTTTACCACAATCATTTTATCGACGTATGCAGCGCTTCTTTGCAGGTCAGTATTTTGATTATCGTCAAATTTCTCAGTTGATTTTCAATATGTTTTCATTCGACCAAGTGCAACTGACTTTAGATAGAACCAATTGGAAATGGGGAAAACGAAATATTAATATCCTGATGCTCGCAATCGTTTATCGTGGAATAGCGATACCTATCCTTTGGACATTGCTTAATAAACGTGGAAATTCAGATACGAAAGAGCGTATTGCTTTGATTCAACGCTTTATAGCCATTTTTGGTAAAGACCGTATTGTGAATGTGTTCGCAGACAGAGAGTTTATCGGTGAGCAGTGGTTTACATGGTTAATTGAACAAGACATCAACTTCTGCATTCGTGTTAAAAAAACTTCATTGTCACCAATCATTTAGGAAAGAATCATAAAATTAGTGATTTATTTCGCCATCTTAAAGTTGGTCAAATTGAATGTCGTAAACGACGGATTTTGGTTGGTCGGGTGAAACTATATATAAGTGCACTACAGTTAGAAAATGGAGAGCTTTTACTCGTCGTTTCTCCTCAGTTTAATGCCAATGCTATTCAGGATTATGCATTACGCTGGGAAATTGAAACCTTATTCAGTTGTCTCAAAGGACGCGGGTTTAATCTTGAAAATACGCGCTTGACAGACCCTAGACGAGTGAAAAAATTGATTGCGGTGTTAGCTATAAGCTTCTGTTGGTGTTACTTAACGGGTGAATGGCAACATAATCAAAAAAAAGCGATAAAAATAAAGAAGCATGGACGACTCTCAATGAGTTTATTTCGCTATGGTTTAGACTATGTTCAAATGGCGATTCAGCGTTTAATTGGTTTTGGGAAAAAAGAAGAGTTTAAGGAAATTTTGGCAATTTTAAGAAAGCAGAATCCTGATAGGATAAGGGTTCTGTGAAATTTGTCGTGTACAGAGAAAAAATTTACAAGAAGATCTTATTGTACGATGGACCTATCATTCGAATGCAATTGAAGGCAATACACTTACATTGCTAGAAACAAAAGTCGTGTTAGAAGGCATAACTGTCGGTGGGAAGGCATTAAGAGAACACTTCGAGGCAATTAACCATAGAAACGCTATTTATTACGTTGAAGATATTATTCGAAAAGAAGAACCATTTTCTGAATGGCAAATTCGCAATATCCATCAACTCATTTTAAAAAATATTGATGATGATAATGCTGGCCGCTATCGCCAACAAAATGTCCTAATCTCTGGTGCCACGTCTACCCCGCCTGATTACACATTATTAAATGACAAGATGGCTCAGCTAGTTGATTGGTATAGTAATGACGCACATAAATTTCATCCTATCGAACGTGCAGCCAAAGTACATGCTGATTTTGTAGGTATTCATCCATTCATTGATGGCAATGGCCGTACATCACGTCTATTGATGAATCTTGAATTGCTTAAAGCTGGTTATCCCCCTTGTGTAATAACAGTTGAAAACCGATTGGCCTACTATGAGGCCCTAGATCAATGGATGGCTTATGGAAAAACTGAAGCATTTATCCAGTTGGTTTCTGAAGCTGTACTTGAAGGATTTAAACCTTATCAAGTTGTATTGGGCATTTAATCGGCTTGATCGGTGTATTGATCCCTAGTACTAGATACCATCCACAATTGCATCTAAAATCATTTGTAAAATAAACTCATTAGATGCTGTAACACTGAAGATATGAGCGGTACAAAGAATATCGCTAGTGACTCATAAATCCGTGGTGATTTACTCAATCAATTTCAATCTGATGAGCGAACAGATTCTGTCTATACTGAGTTGTACGACACTATAGGCTGTAAATCAAAAACCTTTAGACTCAGCATTAAAAGCTTTTTTAATAGTTTTTCCTCCAAATCTATCCAATAAGATTTGATCTACAACATTTAGTTCAATAATACTCAATGCAGCATCTACCCCAAAGTACCCGAAATGCAACTGTCATCAATTTGTAATAAAAATCGATTATATCTCGTGTGATAATGCAACTTTTCTTTGCGAGTTTATAAATGTCAGACAAAATCAGCTTAAACTATTTAAATGAACTCATTCGTAATGCTGAGAAAAAAGATAAAAAAATTGACAAGATCTTATTAGGCTATAAGGCGTATTATTTTTTTATGTCTGACAGCGAATTCCATAAAGAAGTCACTAACTCTGCCCTTTCACCAAGTAAACGTAAATATAAAGACTATAAAATCAAAGTGACTCAGGACGAATATCAAATTGATTTAAAATTTCAGGAAAAATAAGCAGGATTGCTCTAATTCTCAGGTTTAAACTCTTTATTTATTGACAGCCATTATGATTAAAGCATCAAAAAAGACAATCTAGACATTAGATGACCTGTTGTACTTAAGATCGTTACCCGCCAATTCAACATCATCTGATACAATCAAAATAACGGTTCACGTATCCTGTGAACTCCTGTTTTCTGACCAAATAGCACTCCGATAGTGTCCTCTTAAAATTTATTGGACACTATCGTGGTATTAATGAGTTAGAAAAGTGGGGCTCAGCGGATGCTTACGATTAAACAAACGATCGAGCCATCCGTTACCCTGCTCACACCATGACGAATCAGCTTTAAAGATTACGCTGATTGACTCGTTTAGACAGTTCTTCAGCCGATTCTTTTCGCTCCGAATAACGGTTGGTCAAATAGGCACTCTGACCGCGAGTCAGCAAAGTAAACTTGTATAGCTCTTCCATTACATCAACAATACGATCATATAGCGATGAAGGCTTCATCCGTCCTTCCCCATCAAACTCCAAAAAGGCTTTAGGAACAGAAGACTGATTTGGAATCGTGATCATCCGCATCCAGCGCCCAAGAATTCGCATCTGGTTTACACTGTTAAATGACTGTGATCCACCGCTCACCTGCATCAAAGCCAATGTTTTACCCTGCGTAGCACGAATAGCTCCTGCAGCAAGTGGAATCCAATCAATCTGTGCTTTGAAAATTGAGCTCATCGAACCATGCCGCTCAGGCGAACACCAAACCATGCCTTCAGACCAAGCCAACAATTCATGCAGCTCTTTAACCTTTGGATGTTCCAGATCACCATCTTCAGGTAAAGGTAAACCTTTGGGATGAAAGATTTTAACCTCACAACCAAAACGCTCAAGAATTCGCCCAGCTTCCATCACAGCTAGGCGGCTATATGAACGCTCTCTGTTTGAGCCATATAGCAATAAGATACGTGGTGGGTGACTTAGTTCTTTAGCCTGCACTTCCGAAAAAGTTGGTGTCGGTAAAAGATCAGATTCAAGATTAGGGAGTGTCATCTTTGCCTCTTAAGAATTTGGATAATATTTTTTCTTCAGCCACAAGGATACGCTAACCAGTGCAATCAGCACGGGCACTTCAACCAATGGGCCAATAATCGTAGTAAAGGCAATTGGTGAAGCCAAACCAAAGGTAGCAATCGCAACGGCCAACGCTAACTCAAAATTGTTACCTGCTGCGGTAAATGAAATTGCGGTGGTTTTGGGATAGTCATTCCCCATCCACTTACTCATGAAAAAGCTGACAAAGAACATCACGACAAAGTAAAGCGTCAATGGAATTGCAATCCGCAACACATCCATTGGCAAACTCACTACATCACCGCCTTTCAAGCTAAACATGGCTACAATGGTGAATAACAAGGCCAATAAGCTGAGTGGACCAATTTTGGGTAGAAACTGATTCTGATACCAGTCCAGACCTTTGGCTTTCACTAAAGATAGACGCGTCAGGAAGCCCATCAGGAATGGAACCCCCAAGTAGATAAGGACAGCATTGGCAATGGTCCAGAAATCAACATTGATGACATTCCCTTCTATCCCAAAAAATGGCGGCAGATAGGTCAGGAAGAACCAGGCATAACTGCTAAAGAACAGAATCTGAAAAATGCTGTTAAATGCGACCAATGCAGCACCGTATTGATTGTCCCCGCATGCCAGTCCATTCCAGATCAGTACCATGGCAATACAACGCGCCAAGCCAATCAGAATCAGACCTGTCATGTATTCTGGGTAATCACTCAAGAAGACTATCGCCAATACAAACATCAGCACTGGCGCAATCAGCCAGTTCTGAATCAGAGAGAGCGCTAATGTTTTTTTATCCTGAAATACTTTGGGCAAAGCTGCATAATCTACTTTGGCTAATGGTGGATACATCATCAAAATCAAACCAATCGCAATTGGCAAGTTGACTGAATTTACACTCATTGCGTCCAATGCGACGGATGCTTGTGGAAATACCACCCCAATCGCAACACCCAGTGCCATGGCCACAAAAATCCATAGCGTCAGGTTGCGATCCAAAAAGGATAATCCTGGTTTAGACATGATCTGCTCGCTTAAAGATGGGAAATTTGATTAATTTCAGCAATAAGCTGAGGACGGCTCATGTGATGGGTATCTAATGCAAAAAGTGCATCTAAGCGTTTGTTGATATGTTCTACAGTACTTAAAAATACCTGTAATTTTTCTTGTTCAGGCAAATCTAAATGTGATGGATCAGATAGACCCCAATGTGCTTTGATTGCTCCTCCTAAATACAACGGACAAGCTTCTTGTGCTGCCGCATCACACACGGTGATGACGACATCGGGCTGATACTGTTCACAGGCATCAATCGTTTTACTCGACAAACCTTCGGTAGACAAACCCAGGTTCTGTAAAGTCTGAATGGTTAACGGATGAACTTGGCCAGAAGGTTTACTTCCAGCGCTATAAGCTACCCAACCTTCAGGCGCTCGACTATTAAACAGAACTTCAGAAAGAATACTGCGACAACTGTTACCCGTGCACAGAAACAAAAATTTCATAAAAACTTACTCGCAATGGCTCTGAATCGATAGAGCTGAGGGATCAAATAACACGGGAACATTGCTACGTTTAAGTGTATTCAGAATTTCAAAGCACCATTCAGGTAGTTGTGGGTTAAGACTGTAATACACCCACTGCTTTTGCCGACGGTCATTCAGCAAACCACTTGATCTTAACAGGGCTAAATGCCGTGAAATTTTTGGTTGGCTTAACTGGAGTTTATCTGTCAAATCACAAACACATTGCTCTTCGTTTTCTGCGATAAGCATGACAATACTGAGACGTGTTTCATCAGATAAACATTTAAAAAACTGAACGTGGTCCATAACTGCTCCCATTCTATTATGCAAATATACACATATCCATATATTCAGTAAAGAGTACTGAATATAAAAGTATACCCATATCCGTATATGCTTGCCAGAAAGGGAAAAATTTAAAACTTCTTAACATCTCAAGACACAAATAAAAAAGACCCGTGGCTTATGCCACAGGTCTTTTTTACAGTTTTCCACATACACTTATTTATTTTTTTCAATCAACTCCACAATGGCTTGTGGTTCCAAAACTTTGCCACTTGAAACGATTTGATTATCTATGATCAGACCTGGCGTACTTAACAACCCTGTTTCAGCAATTTGCATCATATCAGTTACATATTCAATTTCTGCCTGAACACCCGTACTTTTTACAGCTTCTTCAGTTGCAGCCAATAAGGCTTTGCATTTACGACAACCTGTTCCTAAAACTTTAATTTGCATCTTTATTCTCCACACTTTTTATAAAAACCAATAACCCAAAGTATTCAGGCTATAACCAACAATCAAGATTCCCACAAAAACAATCCCTACAAACAAGCTCAATAAACGGGTTTTCACCACTTGTTTTAACAAGATTAGCGATGGCAGAGAAAGTGCGGTGACCGCCATCATAAACGCTAAAACCGTCCCCAAGCCAACGCCTTTAGTCACAAGTGCTTCTGCAATCGGCAAGGTGCCAAAGATATCCGCATACATTGGCATTCCGACAATCGTGGCAATCAGTACGGAATACCAGTGTTCCTGACCAAGTAAGGCGGTAATCCACTGCTCAGGAATCCAGTTATGAATTGCCGCACCAATCCCGACACCTATCAAGACATAAAGCCAGACCTTACTAAAAATGTCTGTCACCTGTTCCCAAGCAAATGTACGCCGCTCTTTTGCAGTCATGCTGAAATCTTCATCGTCACCTGAGATTGTTTGATGATGAGTCACAAATTCAGCCACATACTTTTCCATTTTCAAGTAGCTGATTAATGACCCGCCGATGACTGCCAGCACTAATCCAAGTAACACATAGACCAATGCAATTTTCCAGTTAAAGATACTCGCCAATAAAATAATTGAAGCCAAGTCAACAAGTGGTGATGAAATCAGAAAGGAAAAAGTGACGCCTACCGGAAGTCCTGCACGGGTAAAACCAATAAACAACGGAATCGAAGAACATGAACAAAATGGCGTAATAGTACCGAGTAATGCCCCCATGATATTGGCTTTGATTCCTGTCATCCGACCTAAAATCAGCCGAGTACGTTCTGGAGGGAAATAGCTTTGAATATAAGATAATGTATAGATCAACACTGAAAGCAGAATAAAGATCTTGAATACATCATAAATAAAGAAATGGACACTACCACCCAACCGGGTTGCAACGGATAAACCAAATACATTTTCAACGAACCAGCGCACCCCATCCGAGAGCCAGGTCATTTTAAGTAGAACATCATTTAACCAAGCAAAAATTGCGACAATGTTCTCCATTTAGATCTCCTGCTCTACACTGATACAAAGTCCAACAGCGTTAGGGGTTTCACCTTTTATTTTAAGCGTCTGCCTTGCTCATCAATGATGACTTCACCATCTTCTTTAGCGAAAGCTTTTAATTGCGGCAAAGGTAGAATATCTAGCACTACTTCAGATGGGCGACATAAACGAGTGCCCAAATCTGTCACGACCAAAGGACGGTTAATCAGGATGGGATGTTCAAGCATAGCATCAAGCAATTGCTCATTTGTCCAGTTCGCATCGTCTAAATTAAGTTCAGTATAAGCATCTACATTTTTGCGTAACACATCACGAACACTTAAACCAGAGTCCTGAATCATTTTAATCAGCTGATCTTTTGATGGTGGCGTAATCAGATATTCAATTACTTCTGGTTCGATCCCCGTGTTGCGAATAAGCGCCAAAGTGTTACGAGACGTGCCACAGGCAGGATTATGGTAAATTTGAACTTTTGGCATTTGATCCATGAGTATAATCTCTTAAACAGACAGCCTTTTATATATGAATATTCGAATATGCGCAATATGGAATATATGATTAACTACAAGTACCAATAAATAAAAAAAAGCTCCTGAATCAATCAAAAACCTCCCATTTAGGTATTTCTGAAACGGTGTCAATTAAATTAAGAAGCTAAAGCTTCTTTTCGGATTCTCAACTCACATTAGGAACATCCCTCATCTAACAAACTGAATATCTTAAGGACTTTTTTAATTATATTTCTCTTAATAAAAGTCAATAAGTTGATAAGAGCGAAATTGAGATGGTGTCGATTGAACTCAGAATCTAAACTCATGTTTTTAAATATTAATTTACATAATAGATAAATTTTGTACCCAATTTTTACCCAAATCAGATTTAGTGCATTGAATACTAGAACTAATTTTTGTTCAAATCCACCTTCAGGATTTGAACTTGACTACCGATATCAACACCTGTGAACCCAATATAAAATGATATGTTATATCATTACTTTCATATGTTTCTTTTTTTCATGTATCATTCAATAGTACAATTTCAGGGACAAGGTTATGTTTGAAAATATTGATGCTTTAAAAACGAAATTAGATCAGCATCGTCCTCTTTCCCCTGCAATTGTAAAAAATCTACAAGAAGACCTTATTGTTCGTTGGACATATCACTCAAATGCAATCGAAGGCAATACACTTACATTGCTAGAGACCAAAGTGGTTTTAGAAGGCATTACGGTTGGTGGAAAAGCATTACGAGAACATTTCGAGGCAATCAACCATAGAAATGCTATCTACTACGTTGAAGACATTATTCGAAAAGAAGAACCATTTTCTGAATGGCAGATTCGAAATATCCACCAGCTCATTCTAAAAAATATTGATGATGACAATGCTGGACGTTATCGCCAGCAAAACGTATTGATTTCAGGTGCTACGACTACCCCACCCGACTATACATCACTAAATGACAAAATGGCTCAGCTAGTTGATTGGTACAGTTCGGAAGCACATAAGCTTCATCCGATTGAACGTGCTGCTAAAGTACATGCTGATTTTGTTGGCATTCATCCATTTATTGATGGCAATGGACGTACATCTCGTCTCTTGATGAACCTTGAGTTGCTTAAAGCTGGATACCCTCCTTGCGTTATTACTGTCGAAAATCGCTTAGCCTACTATGAAGCATTGGATCAATGGATGGCTTATGGCGAAACTGAGGCTTTTATTCAATTAGTTTCAGAGGCCGTTCTAGAAGGGTTTAAACCATATCAGGTTGTATTAGGTATTTAGTAAGCTTGTACAAAATATATAAAAACCTTATGTTTGAACAAATATTTATATCCAATAAAAAAGGGACTAGAATTTTTACAGTTCTTTAATTTTCGGATTGTTCATTCAAGATAGGATAAAATCCTTAAAATTTATACTTTGTTAGATAGAATCATGTCATTCCGATTTAAAAAAAGTCTTAAAATTCTTCCAGGTATTAGGCTAAATATTTCTAAAAATGGGCTTAACAGTGTAACCATTGGAAAACCAGGAGCATCTGTCAATATTTCAAAAAAAGGGAAACAGGCTACTGTTGGGATTCCTGGTACAGGTCTATCATATTCACAGAAATTACCTTCTCGCACAGATACACGTTCAAGATCTCCTTCTACTCCTTCTACTCCTTCTACTCCTTCATCCGTAGAACCGAACTCTAAACAGACAATTAGTCCAACAAAAATAATTGTGATTGGCCTTCTAGTAATATTTGCTTTCTTAATAGGTGCTGTTTTTTTCTAATAATGAGTTAACGACTAGTCAAAATTTACCGTTAACCATAAACTAATTCGATACTTCATTCGCAAAATTAAGAACATGCATATTCAAAATCAGATAAGAGACTTTTTGACATCAACCACCGCAAAAACACTGGTTATTACTGGTAGTGCAGGAACTGGAAAAACTTCTCTAATTAAAACAATTGTCACTCATCTAAATAACCAACACTCAGAATACTACTTACTATCAACAACTGGCAGAGCAGCACACAATTTACAAAACCATGTGTTTGAAGTGGCTAAGCTTTCCCCGACTACTATTCATTCTTTTTTATATAAAAAAGATGATGAGTCAACTCAAGAGATTCCTGAAATTTTAAAATTTTCAGTAACAGAAGAAAAAATAGAAGACGATGCAGTAATCATTATTGATGAGGCTTCCATGCTTTCACATGAGGCAATGAGTGAAAAAGACTTTCTCCAATTTGGCTCTGGAAATCTATTTAAGGATTTAACTAATTATTTAGATTTATCAAATTCTAACCGTAAATTAATCCTCGTTGGCGATCCATGCCAACTTCCACCCATTAATGTATCGCAGGCTGAAGTACTCAATATAGACTATCTAAAACAGTATTTTGAGACAAATCATATAGAACATATACACTTAAACGAAGTTCATCGCCAACTTAAAGATAGCGCTATTTTAAAATCTGCAACAGCCTTAAGGGATAAACTAGAAGATAAAGACTTTTTACAACTGCCGATTGACATAGATCATGATGAAATTCATCACTTAAATATGGATGATGCTTTAGATAAATATCTATGGGTGTATGGAAAAAACTCAATATTTTTATCTTATACCAATAAAGATGTACATAACATTAATCTTGAATTTAGAAAACTTCTAAACCTCAACCCTAGAAAATTAGAGAAAAAAGAACGTCTCATTTTAATGAAGAATTCTTGGGTCAATTCTCAATATCTATATAATGGTGATTTGTTTATTATTGAAAATTTGGGAGCTATAGAAAGTTTTACAATCAATGTTCCTCAAAAACAAGAAAGTCCTATTTCTATAACTTTAGAATTTCAAGATATTGAGTTAAGAAAAGAAGATTCATTTTCTAGTATCAAATGTAAAGTTTTACATGACAAAATTTGGAATGAGGAAAATGACACTTCTACTAAAGAGCTTCAAGCCTTAGTGATTCACTTTAAACAACGCTATCCTCATTTAAAACGTGGAACTCCTGAATATAAGCAAGCGATTCAAAATGATCCTTATATAAATGCCTTATATCTACGTTTTGGCTATGCTATGACTTGTCATAAAGCTCAAGGAGGTGAATGGGAAAATGTATATATTAATTTAGCTCGTCCTCAAAATGACTTAAAAACATTAAATGGATTCAAGTGGACCTACACAGCTTTAACACGGTCAAAGAAGTATGCTTATTTAATCAATTGCCCTGTTAATAATAAGGCCTTTGATCCTCAAAAACCTTTCGACATATTAATAGCTAAAATCCAAAGTCAATTAAATCAGAATGGCTTTCAACTGATATCAACCAAACCTCTTGAATATGAACTTCAGCTCTTTATCCAAAAAGATAATATCAATACTAGTTTTAAAATCTATCGGAATGGCAAAATGAAAATTACTCGTCTCATGGCTATGCAACATTCCATTCATTCCAAAGAATTAGAAGTTTTATTGAATACTTTTGTTGATACGTCTTTGGTGGAGAATTAAAAATGAATACTAGCTTTTTAGATGAACTTAATGAATCACAGCGCAAAGCCGTTGAAACCACTGAAGGGTATATTCGCTTAACTGCAGGAGCTGGTTCAGGTAAGACTCGTGCATTGGTTAGTCGCTATCTTTATCTCACTGACATTGATGGTATAAGCCCTGACAATATTTTATGTATTACTTTTACTCGTAAAGCTGCTGATGAGATGAAGAAGCGCATTAGAGATATCAGTACTACCAATCTAGAAGGTGCTTTAATTAGTACATATCACGGTTTTTGCTACAAAGTTATTCGTGAAGATGCTCATCGCCTACACCTGAAAAAAGAATTTGAGATTATTGATGATAATAAATTAGAAAAAACCTTTAGGGATATTTATAAAGAGTTAAATCTCACCATAAAAGATGGTGAACTAAAACTGTTACAAAAAGCACTCTTCGAATATAAATCAAATTTTTCTTATGTCACTAAAATGACAGGATTAAGCAATTATACTTATGCAGAAAATGTCTTAAATTTTAATAATCAATTAACCAATTTATTATCCCAACCAAATTATCGCTACCTAGCGGATGAAATCTCACGTTATTCAGGTGTTTTAGGTCATTATTTAGCTCGACAAGTCGAGTATGCGAATTACGACTTTTTTGATTTACTAGAATTTACTTTACACCTATTTGAAACTGACCCCTATGTATTAGATAAATGGCAAACTCGCCTTGAATACATTATGGTAGATGAGTTTCAAGATAGCAGTCCTCGTGAAAACACCTTAATTTCTTATTTAGCTGGTAAACATCAAAATCTTTTTGTCGTAGGTGATCCTGATCAGTCTATTTACTCGTTCAAGGGTGGAGACATTTCTGTTTTTTTAGATTTTAATAAAAACTATCCTGATGTCATAGATTTGCAACTCTATGAGAATTATCGATCAACTCAGCAAATTGTTGAAGTTTCAAATCAACTCATTTCAAAAAATGAGATACGTATAGATAAATCGAGCATTCCCAAACGTGGTAAAGGTGAAGATGTCACACATTTTCATTGCAAAAAAGATAAACAAGAAATGCAATTTATTGTTGATGAAATTAATAAAATCATTAAGGAAAAAACATATCAAGCAAAAGATAAAAATATTCCATATTCATGGAAAAATATTGCTATTATCGTCCGTTCACATCGTTCAAAAAAACCTATTGAAAGTGCTTTTGTTAAAGCTGGATTCCCCTATACCATTGCTGATGGTATAAAGTTCTATGCGAAAAAAGAGATTCAAACAGCAATTGCCTATATTAAAATGTTAGACAATGATTGCAATGACTCATTTCTAAAAACTATTAAAGAACCCAAAAGACGTGTAGGAGAAATCTTACTTAAAAAAGTTGAGCATACCTCAGATCTAAAACTTTGTAGTTATTACGAAGCTCTTAAATACTTACAACAGACCAATGATCCTGATTTCAATAAAACTTCAGCTAGAGAATATATTGAAGTCATAGAACTAATGCGCAGTAAAAAAACATCAACAAAACTTTCGACCCTAATTCATGATGTATTAAGAGCATCAGGATATCTCAACTATTTAAGAGAAGGTACTAACGAGCAACGCATTATTAATGTAGAAGATTTAATTGATTCAGTTTTACAACTCGAAATTCGCAGGCAGCAGGATGTGCCATTATCAGAATACATCGATATTCTTAATGAGCATACCCATGAAGCTGATGAAGATGAAGAGAAAGATGAAATCCAAATTATGACCATCCATTCTTCCAAAGGCTTAGAGTTTAAAGCTGTCTTTTTACCTCATTTTAACGATGGATCTTTACCAAATGCAAAATCTCTTTCAGATAGAATCAAACTAGAAGAAGATCGCAGATTGGCTTATGTTGCTTTTACACGTGCTGAAGACTTATTGTACATCACTGAATCTGAAGGTCTTACTGAAAGAGGATCGAATAAAATCCCTTCACGTTTCTTGTTTGACTTTGATCGAAGTTTATTAAATGAACCCTACCCTCTACCGCAAAAATTTATCGAATCATTGCTTAAAGAGTTCTCGCAGTCATCAGGAGATGTAATAGCTCAGAGTGAATTAAATATTGGGGATCAAGTCAAACATCATAAATTTGGACTAGTAACAATTAAGGCAGTGACTGATGCAAATTATATTATCCAATTTGGTGATTCTCCTGTTAAAGAAAGAACTATCAGTAAAAACTATCAATTTTCTACAGGTGACGTAGCAGCGGCCAATTTCAGCTTAGAGAAAAACTCAACTAATAACATACTAGATGTATCAGATGTATCAGATGTATCAGATGTATCAGATGTATCAGATGTATCAGATGTATCAGATGTATCAGATGTATCAGATGTATCAGATGTATCAGATGTATCAGATGTATCAGATGTATCAGATGGTTCTGCCATACATCAAAATTCAGTACAACATCCATTATGGGGTATAGGTTTTATCACCTCCTCGAATGAGTCTTACTTTCAGATCAGATTCCCCGAGATTAATGAAACCAAAGAAATTCCTAAAAACTCTAAAGCTATAAAATATATTTAAATAAAAAAAGCCACTCTATCCGAGTGGCTTTTTTATGAAATTGATATTGCTTTCCAACTATAAGTATCTTTATCTTTTTGCTTACTAAAGATAGCCTGTACATGGATGAGTGCTTTATCTTCGGTATCCTTGATAAGATTTGGTGATATAAAGATATCGTTAACAAAACCAAATCCTTTTGGATTTTTACGCAACTCCCCTTTTTCTTCCTTCACATCAGTAATTTTTGCACTACTAGCCCATTCCACATGTGAAATTTCAATCCGCTGAGATTTTGCATTAAGTGTCGAAAAGCATTTCAATTTAGAGCCTATCGATATCTGATCTTTTAAGCCCCTTAATATATTTGGATCTAACTTCAATTCTTTGTCTTTATTAAGAAAAACTTTCACATTCTCATAATCATCACTGATATAACTAATGATACCAAACTGCTGGTGAGTACACTCCCATTCACACCCATCCATTCGCTCAACAACGTTTACGACTAAATTCTGATTGGAGTCTTCTTGAATACCTAAAGTAACCAATGCTGGAGCACCTCTCTTCATTTTGAGATGATTAAAACCATTAGCAAGTAATGACTCAAAATTATTACCTTTTTTAATAGAAAATTTGGCAAACTCTTTCGGCTTTTTACCATCTCTTTTTATTTTTAACTGACCTAGATATGTTGCTGAAACTTTCCTAATTTCATCAAAACATAAAGATAAGGCATCTGATGCATGCTCTTCATAAAATTCTTTAGCTGCCTTTAAGTCATTCTTATTAGGATCAAACCAATTGTTTTGTGTTAAACGATTTAACTCTTCCGGTAATTTCCATTGATTCTCATTTCTAATTTTAATTGATTGATTGATTTCAAAACTAGCTTCATCAAACATCTCAAGACTAATTAAAAGTTTGGCAAAATCAAGATGAGTAGTAACTAAAAATTTTTCTTCTGTTTTACAAAGCATAGCTTTACAAAAACATGCTAAAGCTAAATCTTTCTGATCAAATTGATAGATCCTAGCAGCTTCAGCCCATACCCAAAATTCAGATTTTTTCAACTTTAGAACAGATGATAGAACTTGACTTGCATTTTCATAATTTTCCATACGTCTTAAGACAGCGACAGCATCCCAATCTAACCAAATGGCATCCTCATCTGATAATCTAGATCGCGCCTGATTAGCCCACTCCAAGCAAAAATCTGCTTGTTCCTTCTTTAAATCTTGAGTATTTTTCGCCCACTTACATAGACCTCTAGCTACTTCATAAGCTATAGGAAGGTTGCGACGCTCTTTACCTTGCTTATCTACATAAGTAGTAACTTCCCAATCTTCTGCCCTCAATGCAGTTTTGCCAAACCAATGTACATAATTATAAAAATCAGGAAAATGTATTGCATATGGACTGATCAATTGCAAAATCATTGAAAATGCCATTTCTGGGCGACGCGTTTCCCCTTTAATATAATCTTCATATGTTTTTATTAATTGTTGTACAAGTCTTTGATCCACAGGCTCAGACTGTTTTAATTTAGTGGTAATTTCTTTTATTTCAGAATAATACGTCCACTCAATTTGGCTTTTGAGTTGAAGAGAATTTGGGAATTTCTGCAATTCTACTCTTGCTAAATCTCTAGCTCGTAGATAATCACCATTCTTTCTAATTTGACTAATTTCTTGCCAATTCATCTTAAACATCACAATTGATCAATATTTTTAAATTATATTCTAATATTTAAAACACTTCTTTCAAAAGTAATTTTTATTACATTCTACCAATGCAATCTAAATTGGCACCGCCAACCTTATAGAGAGTTTACACAGCACACTGATCCTAGACAGTATCGTGGACAATCGATCCCTCTAAACTTTTAATATATTTCTGTTCAAAGGCTTCTGGACTTAACCAACCGTTTGCAGAATGCCTTCTGACCCGATTGTAATAAATCTCAATATAGTCAAACAAGACCGCATTCGCCTCTTTTCGAGTGACAAACACACTGCCATGCACCACATGGCCTTTCAATGTATGAAAGAAGCTTTCAGTCACGGCATTATCCCATGAGCAGTATACTGCGCAAGGCCGCGTCTAGACATACTTTGAATACAATCATTTGTCAGCAAGAGTGCTCTAAAATCACGACTACAATACTGACTGCCTTGGTCCGAATGAACCATAACACCTGTTGGATAGCCCTGACGAGCCATTGAATAATGAAACGCATCACACACCAATTGGCGGTCTATTCGATGGCTGGTTTGCCATCCCACGATACGACGACTAAATAGATCCAGCATCACACATAAATACAGCCAACCTTGCTTAGTACGGATATAGGTAATATCCGTTGTCCAAACCTTGTTAGGCTGCATGACTGTAAATTGGCGATCTAACAAGTTTGGTGCTGTAGGCAAACGATGGGTTGAATCAGTCGTATGCTTGTATTTACGTGCAATCTTGCTCCGTAGACCAAGTTTTTTTAGCATTCTTCCAACGGTTCGTTCGCTCATGGTGTACCCTAAATCATGCATGTCATGTACCAATGAAGGTGCACCCAATCGTGCATGATGCTGCCAATATACGGCTTTTAAATCATTATATTTCTGCGCTGGATTGGCCTGGCGTTTTCGCCAGGCATAATAGCCTGAAGTGCTGACACCCAGGCATTTACAGGCAGAAGATACAGTGACTTCATTCACATCCAGATCTTGAATTACCGTGTACTTTTCTTGGCATGATCTGTCAGAAAGTACACATGCGCTTTTTTTAAGATGTCATTGGCTTCCCTGAGCTGTTTGACTTCTTTCTCTAATTCTAAAATCCGCTGTTGTTCTGGTGAAAGTTGGCGTTTGCTTGAACCCGCCGGATTGATTTCACGAATCCATTTATCCAATGTTGAATAACCAACACCTAATTTCTGGGCGATTGCAGCTAAAGATTCGTGCGAGTTTGAAAGTGCATAATCAATTGCTTGCTGTTTAAATTCAGGACTAAAACGTTTAGCCATTTCTTGAATCTCCAAAGATTAAAGTTACGTTATCTTTAGAGGGACGTGCTGTCCATTATTTTGGCTAGGATCACACTGATCAATGGATCATAGTATTCCCATTTCTGTAAAATACATCTGAAAGCATATGGGGATTACTCATTTCTATAATAATGAGTGATCCCCATATACTTTTTAAATTGAAAAATAAATTATTTTAGTATATAAATGGTTGATAAATCTAAATATTATGGGTGAACTTTGTTTTTTATTATTTTTATCGCTATTATTATTTATATTATCTATACTATTACTAACACTAGTAATAGTACTACAGATGTTGTTTCCCCCTCAAATATAGATTCTTCTCAAAATTTAGACAAATATGAACTACTCTATGAAGATGAAAAGCAAAAAATTTGTTTAAATAAAGATCCAAGAAAACTTATACATTACAACAAATCCACAAAAATTATTCAATCAGAGTACGCATCGTATCCATCGGGTTTAATTGATAAATATTACATTCCTAATATTACTCAATATCCTAACTACGACACTAAAACAGCTGAAATAGTCGATCGCTTCATTATCCTGAAACAATTATTTTCATTAGAGTATGTGGAATGTTATGGCTTCACTGATAGCTATAAAAATAATAAGGTTAAGTACTTTGAAACTTGGAGTCAACGTTGGGATAACTCAGGTGATGTTATAGATGAGGGACCTGATACACCTATTTTAGTCTTTTATCAAAAAGAAATTTATTCACTCTCTGAATACTACTCTCTCTATCTTTTAGAAGATCAAACCTTACTTTCTGTATTCAACCTAGATCGTACAGGTTACGATAAATGCGCTTACCATTTAGATAAAGATCTAAAATTATTAAATTATGAAGAAAATACTCTTAGTCATCGTGATGCACATGCTCTAGAAATTCTTAGAAAATTAATTACAGAAGATCTGCTCTATCCCTGAGGTGGTGGCAATTGAACTCACCCAAATTTTTTAATGAAATCTAGTTGTTAAAAAAATTTAAACTTTAGAATCTTACCCAATATTACCCACACAATAGAGAAGACTATGGCTAATGCCATAGTCTTCTCTATTTATTTTTAATTCGCTGATAATTTACTAGCTTAGACTGCTCAGGATCAAAAAACACTGTTTTAATTACTTATCCCTTCACATATTCTATAACTTCATTAATTAAATCAATTAAAAGTAACAGCCATTCTTTTGGTCTAATCGGTTTTTCAAATCAGTGAATATTCGACACAATTAAAATCATACTAAAAATAACTATGCGAAATTTTAGTAACCTATTCCTGTAAAAATTATTCCGAATACCATACTACCCATTTAAGTAAAAGATATTGAAAATTAATCTGCTTTGAAATTAATTATTCCATTTGCTTTACATTTGTCTCAATAAAATCAATTTCATCTTGCGAAAGACCATATTTCACATAAAGCTGTTGATCAATTTCAGGAATTGATTGATTCCAATCAATATCTGAGTTTTCAGTAAAATCTTGCAAAGGAACCTTAGACCATGTTTCTTTTGACATGTTTTGAGTAATTTTCAAAACACCCAACATAGTACGTGCAAATTTAGTTTTTATATATTTTAGAGTATTAATAGCTTCTATTTCTGTCTCAAAACTTCCAATAGAAATAAAAGTTTCTGTAAATCCAATATATGGCTCACCTATAAAGGGATTACTAATTACTTCTCCCAACTTACCAGAACCACTTGCTTTAGGAATTACTACTTTAAATTTTTCAAAAGATTGTGGCGCTACTAAAAAATCTTTTCTAAACCATCTGTATGCACGCTCATTTGATATACGACCACAAATTTGTACATACTCAATTTCATTACAAGGCTTGTTTATAGTAAAAAATTCTGGAAATCTATCAAAAGCACTTGGCGCAATCCTACGGTCTGACGTCCTTTCCATTTCGTTGGGATATTGATTATATATTAAATCAGAATATCTGTATTGACCACGATTCGTAACAATAGAGTCAATTGTTTCAAATATTCTTTCCACAACTTTTTTAATAATAGATCTTAATGTTTCAGAACTTACAAATATTTCTATTTTTCCAAACTCATAATTATTATCTCGGTATAAGATAGCAACCCCGCCTTTAATTTCCGTAGTTGGAAAAATTTTCTGAGAAATCTGCTCAAAATGAATAACCTTTAAATGTTTATCATTCAACATTTTATTATTCCATTCCTCAGGCGTCTTTCCAGCCTTAAATAGAAATCGAGCAGGAGAAATTAAACAGTATTTATTACTAATTTTTTCAGCTAACTCATAAAAATGATGATAAATTGAACCATCACTAAAATTATCACCAACAGATTCTTCCTGATATGGAGGATTTCCAACAACAACATCAAATTTCATTATTTCTTCACTCCAAACAATTCATCACATTTAGCTGCAAAATCACCTTCCCCTTTTGCAAAAGGTGTCGTGTCTAAACAAACAATATGTGAATCATTAATATTTTTAGCCTGTTCATCAAAACCAAAGATAAAGTTACGAGCAATACGGTAAATAATCTCAGTTGGGGCAAAACCATAAATTTGGTTTTCCAAGATATGCTTTAAACGTTGCTGTGGATTTGGAATTTCATCCTCCAACCCCACATACAATCGTTTTACAATTTCTGTTAAATATAAACCTGATTTCACATACAAATCAGCAAAGGTTTTTTCAGAACTTTTAAATAAATTTGGAGATTCTGCCTGCAAT
The DNA here is from genome assembly GCF_013418795.1 of Acinetobacter sp. YH12120. NCBI lineage: Bacteria > Pseudomonadati > Pseudomonadota > Gammaproteobacteria > Moraxellales > Moraxellaceae > Acinetobacter > Acinetobacter sp. YH12120. The sequence goes on from NZ_VPBI01000004.1 coordinate 69,511, forward strand.
TGATCCACCATCATTTTCACCACCTTTTTAGGTGTAAAAATTTGGTTGTTCTTTTGTGGTGGGATATAGTCAAAAATATCTTCGGTTTGCGTTTCATCAAAATAATTTGCGAGTTCACGACGTTTTTTTAAAAACTCTTGTATCGAATGATTAAACACCATGGCATCAAAGAACTGATATGTATCCCTTAAGGTTCTAAACTGCTCTAGAGTAATTCCTGTTACTTCTTTAAATACCTTGTCTTGGATAGTACTATCAAAATTTTCTAAGGTCGTGCTCTCCTCTCCATACGCCATTAAAAATGAAGGAATTGTTCGAGCAAATCCACGTAAACGAGCACGAACATCATCTTCAACATGGTTTTTCTTTTTCTCTTCCGCTTTTTCAAGAATTACCTGTGTTGTTTGTTGGGCTAATTCCTGTGTCTTGGTTGCAACAGTTTGTTGAACCTCTTGTTTAAATGTTTCTTCGATTTGTTGCTTTTTCTCCTCATATTCAGCTTTCGCTGCTTCGACTTCCACAAAATTATTTTGAGATTGAGACACTACTTTGGCGTACTCAACTTCCGCTTCTCTCAGCTTAATTTCTGCATGTTTTTGTACAACTTCAACTTCACGAGCAATAACATTGGCTGATTGTTGAACCACTGCTTCAGCAACTTTTGCAGATAATCCCTGCTCTTTGGCAAGTTCTTTGACAGCATCTTGTGCATTATCCTTAAAAGCATTTGCGACTGTGCTAGCTAAATTCGGACTTGCCGTATTGGTAATATTTTCGACACTCGCTGTAACGTCAGCATACACTTTTTCACCAAAATGTGCTTCCGTTTTTGCAACCACGATTTCATGTGAAACAACAACATCACCTTCTTCATCTACTTGAACATCTTGTGTATTAATAGGTTCATCAGTCTGACGTGGCATAACCTTGCCTGTATCTACAGGATTGAGTTGCTCTAAAATTTCTCGTACCTCATGTGAAGCAAAAATACCCGACACATTTTGGAATAGGAGATTAGACATAAAGCCACGTTTAACAACCTCCTGTGCTTTTAGAGTTTTAGGTATCGTTAAAACTTGCTCAACATCTAACTCAACCATTTTCCCTGCATGATCTTCTGCAATAACAGGGAAAAAGTTGAGTAAAATTTTGATGTTATTCTTACGATCATCACTTGTACCACCACCATTCGTGGTTTGATTCGATAAATTATTTGCAAACTCATCGTAAATAATCAAAGTACGTTCAGGCGCAAAGTCAAATACATAGGCATTTTCTTTTTGCCTTACTTCTCCATCTACTGTATATGTCCATGGATTTTGTGCCCGAAATGCAGCTTGCATATATAAACTAGGTGATTTCATATTGGATAACATAAGTACAGCTGTCCACTCTGGAACAGTTACACCTGTGGTTAATTGCCCAACAGATAAGGTGATCGTTTTTTCTTTAGTCTTGATTGCTTCACGCACACGGTGAAGTGAATTTTGGTTGATGGTTTGGTCATCCTCATCACTATTACGCCCATCACCAGCAGCCAATATAATTTCGTAGTTCTCAAAGACTGGATGTTGCTTAAGTAACTTTTGTAAAGCTTTAGCACTTGCAACCCGATTTAACAACCAAAAGGTATGTTTTAATTCATCTCTTAATGCTTTAGTTGAAAATGGATACTTTTCATTGCGAGTAAGTGAATCTAACCATTTATTCACATCAGCTTCATGAACAAATTTACCTTTTTCATCCGTTTCAAAGAACTCATTAAGATCAAATGCAAAATCTATATTCTGACCATCGATATCAGCGCCTTTATTGACTGTATCGCTAATCATTTGACTCATTTGGTACGAGAACAAATTTAAGCGAGGTAGTTTTTCGTATGGGTTATTTTCCTCAGGATCATCCCATAGAGCCTTAGCTTGCTGCTCGTCACTATATGTCCAGTTATAGATTTCTTCCTCGGTAAATTTACCCGAGGCAACTGCTTTAAATGGTGTGCCTGAGAGATGCAATGTAAAATTACGATTGATGTTGTCAAATGCGATATCCGTTTTAAATGTATCTACACCTTCATGTGATTCATCAATAACCAATACATCCCACTCGTAATCTTTTACCCATGATAATTTATCGTAACTCCCACCAAATGAAATCGCCCCTTTTAAATCTTGCAAAGAAATAAAAGTAATAATACGTTTCTTGCCACTAGCTGTTTGGGCAAGAAATTCTTCACGAGTCAATACAGGTCTATCTTTCAAAGAATCACTTGTTGAGACAAAAGCAAAATCAGTTTGCCATTCAATAAAAGCTTCAAAATCATCAAACCATGAATTGGCAATTGTGGGACGATTCGTAACGATTAATACTTTCTTAGCATCGAGTTGATGCACAAAATCATACGTAGTTAGCGTCTTGCCAAAACGAGGCTTCGCATTCCAAAGAAATTCTCCTTTTGGATTATTTTTAGCATAAGCAAGAGTTTGCTCAACAGCTGCTTGCTGCTCTGCACGCAATTTATAGGTTAATTTTTGATAACTTTGATCATATTTTCCATTTTTAAAGTCTTTAAGATCTTCAAGTGCCTTTCCTGGTGAACCATTATAAAAAAACCATTCAGTAGACTCACGCTGTTCAATCTTTTTAAATGTACGCAGATAAGCATGAAATTGCTTATCTTTAAACCATTCATCTGAAATATTAAATTTTGCAGCTTCACTCCATAAAACTTCGTAATCCAGACTAGCTGTTTGAGTTTGTTGTTTAATACGGTCAACTACATTTTGTTTTTCCGTATAACCAATTTTTATCCATCCTTCATTTTTAGCGTAGTTAGGGGTGATATAAGCATAGATTTGCGGATAAACTGTTTTAGTTGTTTTAATTTCCACTGATAGATTTGCTTTCATTTTACCCCCTTATCAAAAAATTCCATCTTTTGTTTATCCCAATTCATAATCTTCACACGCTTACCTGGATGCTTAATCCATTCTTCTTGTTCTCCTCCAAGAGGGAGATTCAATTGCTTAATTAGCTCAAATTTCTCTGATAAAGGAACAATATATTTTAGACCATCCATTTGAAATATATTATAACTAATTATTTCTGCGACATTTTTTAATAACCCTAAAGTCGGTTCATACCCCCATTTAGAAAAATAGTAATCTTTATAAGTATAAAGTAAATTTTCACGCGCTAATAACAGCGAGTCTCCATTCCACTCAAACCCATAACTCGATTTATAAGCTTCTTCAACAAGTCTCTGCCATTCTGCTTTATCATCTATTTCCCTATTAATTCGTTGCAATTTACGATCAACAAAACCTACACGCTCATGAAGTGAAATTTCTCTCCCTGTTTCCATGTCATAACGTGTAGCCATATAAGGGGCTTCACCGCAAGCTATTTCTAACCATTTGCGCTTCACATACGTTTCAATATCATCGTTTAAGTAATTTTGCTCAACCGCATCATTTTGCTTTTTAACAACCCATAAAGGCGTAAAAACTTCTGCTTTTGACTTAGTACGCAACTTCTGAAGCTCACGTGTTTTTAAAGCACGTGGTTTAATAATGCCTCCCTTTTCACCCGTAATGAGTTCTGGTTTAATTTGGGCAGAAGGAACATAATTTTGACCATAGCTATTGTAATTTTCATTCGCCCAAATAATATTTTTCTTCGATCTAGGCGTTGATAATGTTCGATCAATTAAGAGTATATCGAGAATTTCAGGGAGCTGGCGGCTCATTTCATTTTCTGAAATATCAGCCATGAACTTGTAATTATGATTGGAATTATCTGGACTTAATTTTTGCATAGAAATTAATCAAACGGGGGTATATCAACTTAAAAACATTGAATCGCATCGCATTTTTTAATAATACGAAAAGCAATCTAAACGAATTGTATCAGCAAATAAGGGATAAATTATTGAGCTACTCTTCAATCCCTGTGCTTTTCGACATACTACCATAACGCGAATGATCCGCTATCTTAAAATCATGGTCAGCTGTTTTAAACTGATGGTGGCCTCAAATCAAACCAAAACTCTGAGGACTGTTCAATTTCTTGCAGATCATCCTAAAATCTTGCTATCAGATCTCCTTGTCTAGGCTGACCAAATGCCATGCTAAAAATCAAACTTTTTTTATTAAAAAACAAAAAAATAAGGGAGCTGATGCTACCCTTATTCTCGTTCCGCTAACTTACTTTCAATCCATTGATGGATCTCATAAGCTGACCAACCGATACGGTTTTGGGTGATTTTGACTTTCTTTGGGAAAGTCGGATCGTAGTAAGGTGAATTCTCATCCATCATTTCATAGATGGTGGAACGTCCAACACCAACTAGCTCTACGACCTGCTTGATACTAATCAGTTGGTTCATTTGGAATGTTTGTCCTACAAATGTACTCATGGTGTTTACTCCGATCTCATGATGTCGAGCAACTCGCTCATGAGATACGGCAATCTCGTAAGGTTTTACACTGTCCGATTCAATTCAACGCAGTCACTGAGCCTTTTAAACCCTGTTGAATATTAAAAGACTCATTTTGAACAACTGACTGCTGTTGCTCCTCTGTCTGATAAAACTCCTCTACTACATCCAATCCTTCCTCTAGATCCATTTCAAACTTCGCATTAGCAAAGCCCTGTCGTGCCATCTGATCAAGCGCCTCTTGATTAAATCCTGCCTGCTTACTTTGCTGATCAATTTCACGTGCGGTGTGAATCGCAGACTGTAAATCCACACCCTCTCTTAATGTTAAATCCACGTAATACACAGGCTGACGATAGCTTTGAGTCGTACTTTTACCTCGTAATGTCAGTTGCAGTGGCAAGCACGAAAGCAAACCATTCGATGCTGCATGGTAATAGCTCAAACGAGCTGCCAAAGTCCGAATACTGTTAAAGCCTGTGGTTCTAAAAATGAATGTGCCAAATTCATCCGACTCATCTAAGTTCACGTGCAAACGTCCATAGGGCTTGCAATGCCCGCCCTGAGCTAATGGACACAAATCAGGTGAAGGACAAGGGTGCTGTTCAACGCCTTGGTTGGTTAAACGCTGACAAGTTTGACCATCTCCTACACAGATAGGTCGTCCAGTCTGACGATCAAATAAGGTGTACTCTGCCCGTAAATTCAAATCAGGATCATTAAAGATCATCCTGACAGGGATCGAGCGGAGTTTCTGATTCGGTGCATTGGCTCGAAGCTGTTCATCTAAGGGATGTTTAACCCATCCATCTTTATTTTGAATTTGTGAGGTAATAGTGAATTGGTCATCTTTTTCAGGTAGACGTTTGCCATTCTTTTCCACGACTCGACCAATACTGATACGTCCAAGTGTAGGCGGTGTGATCGCTAGACCTTTGATCATGGTGATACTCCTATATTTAATTCCTTACAGATTTGGGTGCTTCTATGTAGGTCAGAACACGGACCAAATAAGTTACCCAAATGTTAAAAAGCTGAGTTTTAGCTACAAAGATCGCGACCGATTTGCTCTCTACACATGATGTAGAGAGCGGGGAGCGATTTTTGTGCATTTTTGATGAGGTGAATAAAATGGGCTTAATCGGTATAGATATTGAAGCGACGACTGCCCTGTCTTTTTAGTGGATATTGTTCAATGAGATCAGGCTGATGTTTGAGTAGAGCTTTAGTATCTAAGCTGATACTGTCATTGGCTTTCTTCCAAACCACCGAACCACGACTAAACGTGGCACGCTCTGCATCCTTCATCATCATTTGGATTTGATGCTTCAGCTCATCGAAGCGTTCTTGCTTATGCTGAATCTCTTCTTTGAGTTTGATCAGCTTATCGAACATGAGGTTGGCTGTTTCATTCTGCGATAGATCTTCAATGGTCAGTGGGACATGACTTGGATACAACTGCTGAATGGCTTTGGCTGCCGATTCACTTGCATCCACTGAAGGCGGTGTATCCTTTTCCACACATTCCCAGAAATAACGTTCTGCATTAATGATGTGTTCAATTACAGATTCAGAACGAGTGACTTTAAAGATTTTGGTTTCATGCCCACAAAGCAATACACACACATGGGCTGCCTGTTTTCCTGTCACTGCCAATTGGTGCTGTACCTGACAAAGTACATAGAGTGGCACACCATCACGCCACAGCTTCGCCCCATGTTCCCCTGCCGTTTTACATTCAAGGATCTGAACTTCATCACTCCCTACAACAGAGTAATCTAAGTTTGCCAACATGAAATGCTTATCAGGATCAGGGTGCTGTAACACGGCATTGACTCGACGTACCTTATTGTTGGTGTGCATGCTGTAATACTCAGCCACCAATGGTTCAAGTTGCTTACCCCAATACAGTGGTGCAACACCTGTGCTTTCATCTTCAATGGACTGAGTTTGACGACCTGTTTTAATCAGCCACAGTTCTAGCATCGACATGTATGGGTTTAATCCACATGCAGTCGCTGCATCACTACTGCCAATGCCTTGTTTACGGACTTCAAGCCAATCTTGATATGCCATATCTTTGGTGCTGACTAAGCGTTTTGCAGCACTTGCTCGCTTAGTTGTGGTTAATGGGTTTAATGCTGTTTGCACACCTGCCTGTACAGATTGATTTGAAATCGGTGCGATTTGATTCATGGTTCTATCCTTATAAATTTCAGTTTTTGTAAATAAGAAACGCATAAAAAAGCCATACCCGACACGAGGTCGGGTATGGCGATATGCATGCTGATTCAGATTGTTGATTGTAAGTTGAGAGAAGCGAGTTACGTGTGTGCTGTACTCAGCGATTGTTGAGACTTGCGGGGTTAGGTTTACCTGAGCTTAGGCTATCAAAGATAAAGCCTGTTCGAGTCCACGTTGTTTAAGACCTGCGCCTGCACCAAACCATGCTGAATCGAGACGATGATCTGTACTCATGGCACGACGTTCATGATCAACAAATTCCGTGATCGAACACAGTAAGCCATAAGCCGTACCTTTAGCAGATGAAAGATCCGCTCCACGCCCCTGACCATTAAACATGTCGAGTGCTTTGGTCATAGCTCTTCCATTTGGTTCAGTTTTATTTTGCTGTGGTGGGTTACTTGCCACCTGACGGTAGAACTGAATGATGTTCTCTTCAGGATCAGAAATTGACATGGTGCTATTGTTGAATACAGCATGAAAGTAAGCCTTCGCTTCCTGTTGACTGACTTTACGCTGCGAGAGCTGTTTCATTTCATACATGTGTTCATCCCATGCACGCACTGAAATACCCAATTGCTGTTTCACTTTCTCTGCATCGAACTTGGTGCTATGCGGTACTTTCACTACGCCTGAACTTGCAGTTGCACCTTTCAGAGCAATCGCAAGCGTGTTGTTACACACAACTCGAATACTCGTAAATTGTGCTGTGGTTGCTAAAGTGCCATCACACGCAGAAGCCAGCAGAATATAACCATTGCTAACATCCTTGCCCTTCAATGCTGTGCTTTGTCCTGTACGTGCTAAAGCCCAGAACTTCTTACCGCCTTTCAACACGCCTGCAGTTTCAAGCTCAAAGCCTGATTGTTCTGTCAGATCACGGTAGAACTCCAAAATCTCTTTCGGTTGTACTTCCTGATAACGCTGACTGACCACAGATAAGGGTGCATGTGTATCTGAGCGATACAGGACACGCTGTTCTTCAAACGGCATGATGATGCTTTGACCACGTTCATTCTGAGCCATGTAACTAACATCAGATGATTCGATACGCCAATCCATCCCTGCTTGTTGTGCCCAAACTTCAAGGGGTTGATTAGGACTGAGTTGATTCCCTAAGCCATGCCAAGGGGTTTCGCCAACATAGGCGATTTGTTCGATTTGATGTGCCATCGTTCTTATCTCCTATGATGATTCAACGAAAATTCTGCTGACAGTGATTGCAGTGATAGTAGGTCAGGGTGATCGGCTTTTTCGACTCATCAAACATGCTACTAAATAGGCCACCAATGACTGCACCTGCAATACCACCAATGAATGGAGATACAGGCAGTGGCAAACCCTTTGAAATGGATGCACCGATGGTGGCAAACGATGCAGATGCGGCTAGACCTGTAGAATCAGAACCATTCACTTGTTGATTCACCACTTGGATGACTTGATCAGATAGGCAGTAAGGACAAATTAAACTCATAATATACATCTCCAGAAATGACAAAGGCTTACCGATTGGCAAGCCTTGCAAAGTTAAAAAACTCGTTTTCATCTAGATGATGTATATCTGAGATTTTTTTCAAATCATTGGAATGTCCGCATTTTTGGACTGAGCTTCACTCTTAAATGTTGGGCTTCTTTCTCAGGGTTTACTAGATAAGCACCTGCATTACGAAGGTTACGAACTTCCACTGGATTATCCCGATGTATTCTACCGATACCAAGAATACCAAGCTCTCTATACTTGGCTATTTGCTCTGGATCATGACAGTTGAAATAACAACCCTCATCATTAGTAATCTGCTTCCACAACTTCCCGACCTTATCCGCTATAGCCCATCCTTTTTGACGTTGATGTCCATTAAAGATCAACAGCAAATGGCAATGATAACCTTTGGTTTCACCCTGCTCTAAAGCCCATGCAAAATCTACTAAGTCATGAAACGGATCTTTACGCTTAGATATCGCTTTACGCAATTCCTCTAAATCTTGGTAGAACATTTGGATATCGACGATACTGTGACAGCTCTGCAAATATGCAATATCTATTCTCACTACTTCTGACTTTGAATACCGACTAAGAGCTCTACCTAATTTTTTCGATAAAGATTCTAGATTACGTTTTTCGTTCTCACGATGCCTACGGAGATCTTTCAGCTGTCTACTCTGATACCCCTTAAAGTAATCTTGATAGTAATCAAATGATTCACATTTCAACTCATCGACGACTTCATCAAAATCTAAATCATCAATATCATGCTCATCTAACCAATCACACCATGCATTGATATAACCAAAGTACTGAGAGCCTGTACGATAAATCTCATCAAACTGTATTACTAACTCTGCAAACTCCTCGTAGAAATCTAGAGGTTGATTCTCTGCTCTAATCCAAAGCTCAGTTACAACTTCTAGTTGAATTGTTAATTTAGACTCGTTAATTGATTTACTCATGTTTAATACTCAATATGGAAATAGCTCCATATGACATGGGTAAACTGTATAAATATAAATTTTAGTTAGATTGTACTTAATGCTATAAGCTTATGAGTAGTAAGAGTATTAATCTCTATATGATATATATTTAATAATATTAATAACCTGCCATTACAAATTTGAATATTTGTTAGCTAAACAACATGTTCAACCAATATTTTCAATTTTTTTCACAATATTTGAAGCTCTATTGATCCACAAGCATAATCGACAGAGCCTACTTTTGAAAAAGTTATGCGGTGAATATCAAGCATCAGCTTTATTTGATTTAGTGCTAGGCTTTCGCTTTTTTTTACGAGGTAACGTACCTCTGATAAGCCATTTAGGAGTATCTGAATAAAATGTATTATCTAACAGATCCTTATATACTATGTAAGGAACCAAGTTATTGATAATACTATTTTTTAGTGGTTTATCAATTGATTCTACTAGCAACTCTTGATATGCCAACCCTTCTACAGAATTAAATATTTTTTTAACTCGGCACGAAGCCTTTAAATCTAATGGCGGTTGAAATGCCTCACTAGCCTTCTTGAGCGTTTCCTGCCATCTTTCACTAACGACATCCGCTAAATTAGAATAATTATTCAGTACTTCACGATCAAATACAAAAACAATATCGGCAAAGAATCGTCTTTTATCTGACATTTGGCTTGTATCATTTTCAACCCATGCCCCTACATACGCCCTAAGCTTAGATAATGGTGCTCTCCGTTTTCCCGCATGCAACATCTGATATAAAGCAGAACTTAGCCCTTTTTGTTTCATAAAGCCGTTCTTCATCTCACAGCTAAGTGAGCATCTAATTAAAACGCAATCGCGCTTAAAAGCCCCTCTCAAATAATTTTGGATTTTCTCGACTCGTTGCTCATGCCTTGGAATATTTATGTGCTTATTTTGCCCTAACGTAATAGCTGTGGGACTATATATTGATTGAAATAGTCCCCCATAGTACTTAAAGTCTTCAATCTTAGATTTATAAAAATTAGCTCGTGTATGATCAAAAGGAAATGACAAAAAATCCTGATAGTCATATTTTCTGAACTGCCCGAAAAAATAATGCAATAGCCTTGATCGATAAACGCCCCCAATTCGAGTTCCCAGCGTAATAATAGAATCATGTTGCATGAGCAAATCTACAAATTGAAACAGAGTTCTTTCAACTATTTGCTGCGCTCGCATTTCATTAGGCTGCAAGGATCGCGAATATTTGACCGATAGCATAAAAATTTCAATTTTTTCTAGAAGCTTAAGTTCTGCTTCCGTCAACTTAAATGTTGCGTAAGATGACAAATTTTCTTGATATTGCAAAATAATATTCTTCAAATAGTTTTTGCTATAAGCATCTAAATGATTTTGTACCCAACACAAGTCGAATAAAGTATATTGAGTTAAATCACCTAATACACGATGTGGGTTAGGGTGCTTTTTGAACTTTTGTATAATGATATGCACGTTTTCATTAAAATTAATTTCGTGATTTTCCCGCCCAATAATGTCATCATTTGTAGACTTGAACATAAAGTCCTGATCCAATCTTACAAGAAAATCTAAACAATTCTCAATGAATATAGCTTTATTCTTTTCATCGTAAAGGCATAGATTAAATTGCTTATTGAAGACTTCACTACTTGAATTAAAGTTATCATTCCAATTCATAATACTGACATCAATATTCAAGTCATATGATTTTAGAAGCTCATGGCACTGTGTTTTGATCTCACTTATTGTTCTATGTTCCGTGTAATCAGATGTTGTTTCAAATACCCATATACAGAAGTAGTCTAAGCCATTATTGTGACCATTCAAGCAAATATAATAACTACGTAATAACCCCTCAACTGAGATCTGCCCTAAAAGCTCATATCTCTTGCTATGAAGTTTTGCAATTTCATCATCTGCATTATTGCTATCAATTCGAATTACAGTACTTAAAACATGTAATTTTTTACCTATCTTAAGCAGCTCGTCTAAATCACTTAGTATTAAACTTTTCGTTTCTGAGAATTTTTCAGCTGGTATGCCATATCGTCTTAAATTATCAATGTAATGTTCATACCATATTTTCAAGAAATCATTCTGCCAACTCCCAGCATAAAATTGTCTGAATTGTTCCTGCCTCAGGAAATGTTGCTGCTGTTTTAGATTTGTTGATTTAGCAGTCCTATGGACAAAACTATCAAAGATTCGACCGAATTCAGTTAGTCTTTTATTTTTTAGACCCATTTGTAGCTGATCAAAGTTAGGCATTACATAAAGTTGATCTAGCGCTTTTCCTATACCCAATAGAAGCTGCTGACTTCTATATCGGCCTACTTGATTCGTTTGCTCACCGCAATGTAAGTGCCGAAACTCCGTTTCGATCTGTTCACACCACTGCAAAATATTTACCAATAAATTAATTGTTTCTTTATATGCACAACCTGCCTTGGGTTCTTGAGAGGAGAACGTATCCTTCATAGATTTAGAATACATGTAACCTAATAATTTATTGTAATTTGAAAGCTTCATACTATAAATATAACCATTTAAATAATCTAAGTTGTTGATAATATAAATTATAAAAACACTTTAAAACAGGTTTATCACATGTATTTTAAGCAAATTAAATCATTTTTCACACATAGCAAATAAGCAATAAATATATTTATTAATATACTAATAATTAAGCAATACAGAAATGTTAGGTATAAAAAACCACGCCATCAGGCGTGGTTTTTTTACATATACTGAGTGACTTACCTCATCCATTCCTGCACCTTCCCCCCATACCACTCCATAATCATTACTCGTTCATCCCAATACTGTGCTCGGTTATAAGCAGCATGAATGTTGTTTTTGTCGCACAGGTGCAAGCTTACTAATCAATCCATAGTCTTATGCATCAACCGATCTAAATAGTCAGACCATGATTGCATCATCACCGTACGTTCTTCTAAATATTTTGTACGGTTGTATGCTCTTCCATGCATATCACGAACCTGATGAGCCAATTGCTGTTCAATCCGCTCAATTGGAAATTTTAGAACCTCATCCAAGAGTGTTCTCGCAGTCGCTCTAAAGCCATGACCTGTCGTCTCACCATTTTCAAAACCATATTGTTTCAATCGTTTGTTAATCGTCGATTCGCTAATCGTTTTGGACTGATCCCGCATCGACACAAAGCAATACTCCGTATAACCTGTTATTTGGTGTAATTCTTTAAACAAGGTGATAACCTGATCTGACAGAGGAACAATATGCTGTAATGCGGTCTGATTCTTCGTTTTAGGAGGAGTGTATTTCCAAACCCGATTTTCAAAATCAATGTCTGCCCACTTGGCTCCTCTCAATTCTCCTGGGCGTACAAAAACATGGGGTAAAATTTTTACAGCATAATCTATCGCAATGTCACCACGGCCAACACTATTATTAATATTACTCAATAACTGTCCTAGCTTCTGCTCATCTGTGATCGCAGATCTATGCTTGGTTTTACCAACTTTTAAGATCCCACTAATTTGGTCTGCCACATTAAATTGACATAACCCTAAAGCAATCGCATAACGAAAGACTTGGGATGCTTTGCTTCTCATGCGCTTTGCTGAATCTGTCTTACCCTGCTTCTCGTAAATGCGGCAAACTTCTAAAATTTGCGTAGGTGTGATGTCAGTAATGAGCTTATCACCAATTGCCGAATACAGCTTATCCCAAACAAACTGATTTCTACGCTGCGTACTAGGCTCTAACTCTTCAGTTTTGCGGTATTCATCTGCGATCGCTTTAAAAGAATTTTTTTTACATTGAGATGACTCACGCTCTCTCTTTTTCTGAATGGAAGGATCAATATTCTGAGCAAGCTGTTCTCTGAATTCATTTCGTTTAGCCCGAGCTGTCGCCAATGAACAAACTGGATATACACCAATAGCTATAGTGGCTCTTTTCTTTGTTATAGGCCGAACATAATCAAAGCGCCAATATGCACCACCTTTTTTATCTAAAAGTAAGTAAAGACCTCCACCATCAGATAGTTTGATATTTCTATCTAATGACTTCTTATGCGTTGATATTGCTGATTTAATTTTAGAGTCAGAAAGACTGAGAATAACTTTTGGCATTTTTTTACGGTATATTTTTTCAAAAAACAGGATGTACCGTAAAAAATACCGTAAAAACTTGCGATATCCTAAAACGCCTTCGGACATTATCGGACAATAGATAGATATAAGTTATTAATTTTTAATAATATTAGGATTAAGTCGGATGTGATCAAACAGGAAAATGGTGCGCTCAGCGGGCACTTTCCGAAATTTAAGGTTTTCTTACTATTCCCTACTATTCCTTATTTTTACTTTATTATTATAGTTTTAGGCACTGCTATTTAACTCTATAGTTTCATGTTTCCTTATTATTCCCTATCATTCCTTATAAATCGATTACGCCAAAATTACGCCAAGACTTATTGAGAGAAAATTATGGCCACCTTTAGACAAAGGGGTGATGCTTGGCGGGCTGAGATTAGTGTGAATGGTACTCGGGAAAGTGCGACATTCGACACTAAGACTCAAGCTCGCGCATGGGCATCAAAACGTGAAACTGAATTAAGAGAGTTATCACGCGGAAAGCTACCTGATTATACATTAAATTGCGCAATTGAAAGATACATTGCGGAAGTGTGCCCAAAGCACAAAGGCTGCGATTCTGAAATTAAGAGATTCAAGGCATTTCAAAAAAACTTCCCTAAGCTATGCAAAAAGCACATTGCCAAAATTACTACAGATGACTTTGTGGTGTGGCGTGACACCAGGCTAAAAACAGTCAAGCCTGCATCGGTTAGACGCGAGGGAAATATACTGTCAGCTTTGTTTACAGTAGCACGCACAGAATGGAAATGGGTCTATGAGTCACCAATGAGTGATTTAAAGATGCCACCACCGCCTGCGCATCGTGATAGACGAATCACAGAAGATGAAATTGATCGGCTTTGCCTTGCGGCTGACTTCAGTAATCAGACACCTGAAAACTTTACTCAGCAGATTATAATTGCCTTTTTGCTTGCGCTTGAAACAGCTATGCGAGCTGGTGAAATTCGTGGACTAACTTGGGATCGAGTGTATTTAAAAGATAGGTATGTCACGCTTGATGAAACAAAGAATGGTACAAAGCGACACGTTCCACTTTCTAGGCGTGCTGTTGAACTACTTGAGTTAATGAAGGGAGTAGATGGCCATAACGTATTTACTGTGAAAGATGCTAGTTTTGATACGCTTTGGCGAAAGTTAAGAGATAAGTGTGAAATTGAGGATTTGCATTTTCACGACTCAAGACATGAGGCATGCACCAGACTTGCTAGAAAACTTGAAGTTTTGGACTTGGCTAGAATGATTGGCCACAAGGATTTACGCAGCCTCATGGTTTACTACAATGCAACTGCAAGCGAGATTGCAAATCGATTGGATTAGTATTTATCCACATTTTAATAATTTTATTTTTCATTTAGGGGTTTTTATTACGTGGTCGATCCAAGTATTAACAGTGATGCCATACAAGCTATTGCAGCAATAGCAAACCTTTTTGTCATTATATTACTAGCATTTTTAAACCATAAAAGCCAAAAAGAAATTAAAATACAGTCTTTAATAATTCAATTTCATCATGAGTTAAATAACAGCCTTGTGGCTATCAATGATGTATTGGATTATTTTCATGATCAGCATAAAAGAAGTTCAGAGTATCTGTACTCACTTGAGCAATCTGGTGGCTATGACCCATATTTAAGTGAGCTATCTAATAATGATATATTAAACCAAGTGAAAATTATTGAAGAGTTGAATAAGTTAAAAACACAAATTCATAGTATGCAGACATTGGAAGGTATAACATCCAATCGAGATGACGTTATTTTAAAAAATGTTAATAAGCTTTTAAGTTTCCAGAACTGTCTTGCGGAAAGTAATCCAATGAAAAAGTATAATTTGGTTAAATATGGTGCCGAAGGTATATGGTGTGAACCTGAGGATTTTATAGAAACCGCATACAATGCAGCTGCCACATCAATAGAAAAACTAGCTAAAGAATTACAATAAAACTTTTATAACGAGTTTAATTTAAAATACAGTTATTTTTGATTTAAATTTTCAACATTCATTAATACAACATTGCTTTTATTATGAGAATTAGTTGTCTCCTCTTTAGGTTCTGGTTTATTTACTTGGTTGAAAATAACCACTAAACCAGAAAGTACAACAATTAC
The DNA here is from genome assembly GCF_013418795.1 of Acinetobacter sp. YH12120. Classification (NCBI taxonomy): domain Bacteria; kingdom Pseudomonadati; phylum Pseudomonadota; class Gammaproteobacteria; order Moraxellales; family Moraxellaceae; genus Acinetobacter; species Acinetobacter sp. YH12120. The sequence continues at coordinate 84,912 of NZ_VPBI01000004.1, forward strand.
GATAAACCAAAAAATTGATTTCTTAAAAAAACTCTTAGGGCTACTAACTATAACCTTATCCTCTTTGAAGTTATTTAGTGAACTAATCCATGAAGTTAAAGTCCGAATCAATACAAGCAAGCAGATCATTAAAAATGAAACAACAAAAACTAAATATGCTAGCTTACTATTTCCTTCTAACAGTTTAACTGTTGATCCAATAATGTTGATGCCGCCAAATACGGTAATAATAATGGTCGCAAAGATACCCAAGATAGTCACGTAGTTAATCATCATAGATTCTGATGTTTTCTTTGTTTCTTTGATTTGTTCGTTAGCCTCATTCGCCAACAATTGTGCCCTACTTGCTACATCTTCGGCTCTTTTTGCTGATTGTTTTGCGTGTTGTAGAGTTTCATTTGCTTGAGTTGACATGTTAGTCGCTTTTTTTGCTATTTGTTCAGCTTCTTCTGCCCTGTTCAATGCATCATTTGCAACTTTTTGAATATAATACTTTTGTGTTACAGCCAGCGAAATATTTCTTCTAAATTTTCTAAAGCAAATTGTAATATCATTTCTTTCAGTATCTAATTTTTCTAGTTTTAATTCGATAGCATCCAATACGATATTAATATCTTCAATCCGTATCTCTGTTTTATAGTTATAAATAAACTGAGTAATATCATGGTACGGGATTGGATGTCCTTGTAAACATTTATAAAAATGCAGAACTCCATAAAAAGCTTTAATTAACTCATCAATTAGAGCTTCATCAGAAGGTTTCTCAATTGCAGCTTTAAGAAATCTTCTTAGAAGCTCATTACCATCAATCATGTTTATGAATTTTCTGCTTTACTGGAAAAATAATTAATAAGCTCTTGGTCGGAATAGATTAAACCTCTGTCCCCTCGAAGAATACTCGGAGCATCTTTTTTCCATGGATCCTCTCTATGTGTTCTTTCAACCAACACAAAAGGATCTTCATCAATAAGTTCAGCAACTTTATCTCTTATTGCTTGCTTGATTTTAGCATCCAAAGCAATTGAATCACTTACGAATGGTATTTCCTCAAAAACAAAACCATTCTCCCCCTCATCAAACATAAAACTAGGTGGTGCTTCTTCAATATGTCGCACACCATGGTTTTTAAAATTATGGTATACCGAACTAACTACTGGTCCAAATTTCCACTTTTCTATAGGCGTGTCAAAAAGTTTCACTTTGTGATTTACAAGGCAATCCACATATACATAATAAAGAATTTTTTGTAGTTTAATTGGAGTTAAACTACCAATTCTAGATGGTAATTCATTAGCATAAGTAATAATTAAGTTTGAAATATCTAATGCAGAGTAGTTATTATTCATCATTCACCTCCAAAATTTACGCTCACACCAATAAGACCAAAACAGATAAAAAATCTAGGGCTTAACATTGCTGTCAGTGAGTAAAGGTGTTCATAATATTTCCAAAATCAATATTTTATAGTCAAAAAAAGACAGATCGGAACTTATTGTTCACTATACTGCCCTTCACTCTATTTAATAACATATACCGCAAATATGCAATACTGTGGAACATAATTGTTTCACAGACCGCATTATGGTCAGCCTTAACACTACGTTTTTTCCCCGAAAACCCCTTGGAATGCTGTGCTTTGCACAATATTCCAACTACCTAGCCGCCAAAAGCCCATCAAAACAACTTAAAACTCGCTAAATCTTTTGATCTTGATGAAGAATTTATGATTGAGCGCTTAAAGGAAATTACTGCATAATTTGAAGAACAGCCCGCACTTAGCGGGCTTTCTTATACGCATTTCCAAGTTTTACATCATATGAATTCTTTGCGTACGCAGGGCCATTGTAGCCACGCGCAAATGCTTTCCAGTCCTTATTCTTTAAAGCATTAATCAGCTTGTTTGTCACAATGAAACGGCACATTGCTTCAAGCTGTGATGCTTCGTCACGGTACATGGCATTAATGAATTTCTGCAAAGTTGGATAGCCTAATGCTTTCCAGTGATAACCCATCACCTGACCGATTCCCCAAGATGCTGACTCTAAAGCCGAATCGCGATGATATTGAGCAGCTGCATTCAAACGTCCGTGTTGTGCTGAATATAAGCCATAGTTACCCGTGGTTTTGCTGCACAGATCAGGACGCTCTCGCATGGCTTTCTCTGCTGTTGCTGCTTTACCGTTAGCAATCAGCCGTTGCCGAAATACATGCCGCTCAAACAGAATCACTGGCGTGCCATCTACATTAAAGCCTGAGCCTTTGCACTCAACTTCAATCACGGCTTTTAATGCTGCGACTTCGATACCAAGTTTTGAGGCTTGTGCTTGAATTTGTGCTTCAGTTAGTTTTTTGCTCATCATTGTCTCCATGCAATTCAGGCTGATATTTCAAGCGCGAAAAAATACTTAGCACATTGTTTAAAAAGCCAAGCCATAACACCCAAGAGTGTGGCAATAACTCTTTAATTTCTTGTGGTACTGCTGCCCAAAATTGCGGGAAATTAGAACCAAACAGCCAAAGCAGCTCAAAAGCCGCATACATCAAGACGTAAAAAAAAGCGCTTAATGCGCCTACTTGTACTGACTTGAGTTTCCAAGCCTGCTTCCAGTCGTCAATTAGTTTCATTTGCCACCCCCTACAATTGCAATAAACGCAGACTTAACTTCTGCAATGACTTCTGCAATTGATTTACCCTGCATCAGCGCAATAGACTGATAAACGATACCAATCGTCAATAATCCAAACACAGCAAAAATCAGCATCACAAAGCCTTGTGCCATGTGTGAATACTGGCTTAATTCGTAGTATTCAATGAATGCCGCACCGCCATATAAACTGACCGACACACTGAATAAGAATTTACCGATCACGCCTAACGTGACTTGGATTTTCCCGTCTTTATCAATATCCCCGCTAAGCACTAAAGCAAGGATCGCCCCCACAACTGCTGGAACTAATTTAATGACCCACGGTAACGTGTTTTCTTGCATTGTCTTTTCTCCAGACATAAAAAAACGCCCTTTCGGACGCTTGCTTCAATTTAAATTTTCACACTTCAATCTGTACCACATCACCGCTTGCCGCCAAGCGTTTAATCTCCCCATCTGAAATGAAAACCGTTGAACCGACGTTGTAGCGAGTCGTACTGGTACACATAACCAAGCCCGACCCATCCACAACCAAAACTTTATAATTCGGATGATTCTCATGCGTGATTTGCCCCACAAATTCAGGCGCTTTTGGCATTAAATCAATCAACCGCTGCAGTGCATTACTCACGATTCACACGCTCCACTTTGACAGTTTGGTTCACCTTTGCATGGCTGAATGACACGCTGACACTTTCAACAATGCCCCACCACTGGGCATTAAATGCAAAAACTTCACCCGGTGCACATTCACTCACTTCTGCAGAAATCGGCATAGTTAATGTGTGTGTTTCAATCATGCCTGCTTTGGCCAACTTGGATTTACCGAATGCACCCATACTAACCACATCAAACAAAGGGTTGTTTTCAGGTGGCAATAGCACGTCTGCTGCTGTGCCTGTGCGTTTAACTTGCGCTTGCTTGCCTGTTCTATCGTTTGTAAGTGTGATGCCGTTGTAATCGGGATAAAGCTCATAGTCTGTGGACTGGCTTGTAACGAGTGAATCAGGCACTAAGCGGTCATAATCATCAACTGTGAGCGCATCCCAAAATGTCTTTTTATAAAGCGGTTTAATGGAGAGCGTATTACTGCCCTTTTCGCTATAAACAAAGCCACCGCCACTTTCTGCAATCAGTTTAATCGCAGCGATTGGCGCAAAGTTGGAATAACTTAAACTGTTGTTTGCTACGATCCAGCCTAGATCATCAATCAATTGCCAGTTCAGCACAGTATCGCTAAAAACACGGTCTAATTCAGCTTGAGCAAGTTGTACCGACGTGCGCTCATTCTCTTGTAAAAATGAACGCAAAGGTGCATACGGCGCATCAAGTAAAGCGGTTTGACTGCGACCTGTGAGTGTATAAGTAATATTGCCGAAATTGCGTGAACGTGTGCGATTCTCAAGTAGCATGTGATGCTCATGCCCATTGACCATAATTTTAAGAATTACAGGCTGTCCATTGATTGGCTCAAGCTTTGCAATTTCAGTATGTGGCACAGTTAAGCTATACGACCACGCCCAGCTACTGCGGTCAGTACGATAGTTGCCGTCATACACTAAAATTTCTGCACCATTATCAAGCCGTGTCACAGATAAACTATTCAAGATAAACCACCAGTTTTGATTTGGAATTGCGGGAATACAGTCATCAACCCCAAAGTTGAGAATGACGTTATGCGCATCGACTTCATTGCATAGACAAACGAAATTTAAATCGCCTGTGCCTTCATATTGCGGCAATTCAGGCTTTGGCCATGGTTGAATCGGATGCTTGCGATAATGAATCGCCTTGGCTTTCTCCCAAGCTAAATCGTCTGTTGTGACCAGCTCTAAGCCTTTGTCCCACTCAAACGTAAAATGCTTTTCAAAGACGTGTGCCACTTCATGTGAGTATGTGACCGTGCGACGCTTACGAATCATTTCGTGCCAGTCTGTGACTCGATTGATACGCAGCTTTAGCGTTTCATCAAATAAATAGCTCTGGTGAATGAATCGCTTGTCACCTGATTGCCATACCAAATACGCATCGGTCTGCAGATTAGTGGCTTTCTCATGTTCAATACGGACGGCTTGTGCGAGTGAGTTTGAACGATCAAACCCCGCCATAGCTTGCTGACTGAGCACCAAACCTTGGTCATAAAAAAGAGCCTCATTTGAGACTCTTAAAATTGGTTTTGCCCACGGTATTTCCGTGACACTTAAAGCTGCGATTGCCTTTTGATAACTGGTATCAAATGCATAAGACACACCGACGATGTGATTAATATCGAATACAGCATCAATTTGAAATTGAAATGCGGTATCTAAGGCAGTATCAATCGTGCAAAGGTTTTCAGTGAATTCAGCAACAATCTCAAAGCTAAAACTGGTGTTTAGGACGGTATCAATCTGCCCAATGACATCAATATTGTCTTTAAAGACTGCGACAACTTCAAAGCTGAATGCAGTATCCAGCACCGTGTCTATGACTGCAGTATTTACACCACTGTCGGCATAAATTGCAGTGACTTCAAAACGAAAATCAGTCGCTAAAACTGTATCAATGTCTGCAGATACATCATCCCCAAAGTTGAGATTAGTCGAGCCATCGGCTTGGTGCTCAAAATTGAGAATGATGTTGTGGCTGTCGGTATTTTCAGGCTTAAAGTTTAGGTTTAGGTTGTGCGCATCAACGGTGCCGAGCTTATTTTTAAAATCCACATGAGCACCCTTTTTAGTTAAGGTCTTAATTTGATGGACTGGATAAACAACGTGCCACCCACGACTAAATTGGTATTTGCTAAGCTGATATCAGTACCCACGGTTAGATCAGCAGCCACTTCGCCTGCACCGTTATATATCCGTGCCCAAGTGGCTGTACCAGTCTTAATAACCGAGCCTGTATCAGTAGGATGTAATTCAACATAAGTTGGCGTGGTTTCTTTAATGCAGGGTTCAGGAAAAACCAAAGTGACTAGAGCATTGTTTGAATCTGCTGCAATTGACGTATCAGCAGGCTGCACACCTTCATAAAAAGTAACGGTAGCGCTTTGGCTACCGTTATCCATAAATTCTGAAAAGGCTTGAATCATAGCAAGCCGAGCATTGACTGAAGTTTTACTCATTTTGGCACCACGTTATCTTGAATGACGGCGTTGAATTGCTGTTTTTGATCAAAAGCTACGACAAAGGTTTTTATATCTGTGTTTAAGCCTAAAAAACTATAATTTCCATTTTCATCAGGCCTTCTAATTGCTAATGGAAGTAAGGTTGCTTTGTCATATAGCACCACATTTGAATTAATGTAGGCTTGACCGAGTTTTTTTACCGACCCTTGGACTTTGGCAATTGTTTTTTTAAGACCAAAATTTTGTGACAAATCTCCACTAAACCATTTTGATGATGACATTACTTTTCGAGATACTGGTTTCATTCCAACTCCCCTAGATAAAAGTAAAAAGACCCTTTTGCACCATCTACAACCATTACACTATCGGCGATATACATGCTTGCACTTGCAAGAATGGGTGTTGCCTGATTGTCGTTTAATAACTTCCCACTGTAATACAAGTGAGGAACTGAGCCGCGCAAAACATTGTCACTGTCAAAAAATGGAATTTCTAGCGCAGGAACATCCGTCCCTAAGAACTTGTTTGAAGCGCCACTTTCATAGTCAATCATAATAGGCGTTGCCGCAATACTGCTTGCAAGGGAGAGTAACCCTTTCTGCTTAGTCACTGCAAATTTTGAAAAACGGTCTCCATAAGTGAATGGTAAAGACCCTTCAAAAGGGATGGATTTCACAGAGAAATCCATACTGGTTGAAGCAGGTAGGGAATGCTTGCTTGTAGCTAAAAACCAATGGGGAAATGCATATTCTATTGTTGCGTTATATCTGCCCAAACCATAGATCATTTTACGGTCAAACCCGTAAGCTGCTGCTACCAAAGAGTTTAAAAAATAAAAAGCATTTTTATCACCGATTAACGAGAAGTATCGGTTACCGTTTTCGGGTGTTTCTGTTTCTGCGGAAGAGTTATAGGCATCCTTGCTTCTAGCCCAATACCATCTTGACCATCCTCGAACACAAGCTGCACCTGTTCCTACAATCTTCCAGTTTTTTGAGGGGTCGGTCTGATCAAAAGGCAACTGCAGCACATCAGGATTTTCGTAATCATCAATATGTTCCATGTGCTCAAGTAAGCCAACCATGGCATATTTTGCATAAGTTGATGTATATACGCCTGTTGTACCATCTGGACTTGTTAAGCTTTCATCCACACGAATAAACGGATGCTGTGCCGTTGGATTTTTAGCACGATAAACACGCTTTACATCGTTTGTATCGCGAAAAATAATTTCATAACCCAGTGATGCTAGTTTTCCTGCGCCAACTGTTGTGATATTTGTTTCAACAATTGCAGCATGTGGTTTTAAAATCAGCTCGGTTGCGCTTGGTACGCCTTTGATTCTGTATTTCTGGTTGAGTGATGCGGGAGTAAAACCTGATAGCTCAACCACCTGAAACAACATGGCATTATGCGCTGCGTATAGTGTGATATGCACATCACCTTGAGCATCAATTGAAGCTGCTGTAATTTGAGTAAAATCAACGCCTGTCACCAAAGCTTTATCAAGCAAGCGAATCAAGTCACCCCAGTTACTGCCAAGGGTTAAGCCATTTAAGTGGCTAAAGTATTGAACATCTACATCTGTCGCCATTTTTATTCACTCATAAAAAAAAGACCGCATCAAGCGGCCATATTTGATTTAACTTTCAAACCACGCGGTCAATATCGCCACGCAGCATGATTTGGAATTGATCTGACATAACAGTTGGCTCAGATTGCTTCACTGTACGAATCACCCAGACTGGGAAATTTGCAGCAACGGTATTAAAGCGCAGCACGTTACCGTTTGCCCAACCTGCACCCCAGCCTTCTTTCTTCACTGTGAAATATGGCAAGCCAGTCACAGGGTTAATCGGTGCAAAATCTGCGTTCACACTACCCGTACCAATCTGACCTGAATATTCACCAACACAGCGGAAATTCGTGTTATCCGTGAAAATCAAAGCCCAGCGTTCCTGAATTGCACCTTTGTTTGTTACAGTAATTGGGTATAGCGCATCGTTATAGTTGGCTGAAATACCCGCACCTGTGGCTTCATCTGCCCATGCGTTATTCCACGTTTGCTGCACAAATTTTCGTGTGTAGCGCGATTGCATATCACCAATGACCAATGCCGAGCCCACAATCGTATCTGCTGCATCGTAGTTATGGGTTAAAGGCTTGGTAAAGGTCAGTTGTCCACTAATCTGCACATCACGAATTAAGCCCATATCTTGATAACGATACTTGGCCACAATCGGTGCAACCAATGTATTTAGTGAAAAATCACCGTTTAGCGTCACTTTGCCATAGTCATAATCAACTACATACATATCAAATGGAACTTTGGCACCTTGGCTGTCCTCAAGCTCACACCACGAAATGCGTTGATCGTTTAAATCGTAGGTTTGACCTGCAATATGACTCGGCAATTCCTGTGTTTTGCTTGAGCTGACGATACCAATGTCACCAACTCGGAAAATCGGCACACGGCCATCGAGAGGCAGACGTGTTGCAGACAAACCTAGAATTTCAGAATCAAGCGGGATATAGGTATAAGCAATTGCGTTATAACGCACCGATGAACCATCAATCCAAACTGGCACGTTAATGTATGTTTTGCCCGCTTCCTCGTATTCCATGCGCGCGTCGTACCAATCTTTGGCGATAATCTCAGCGCGGTTGGCTTCAGTAATTTCGGTTTTATCGTAGAAGTAAATATCCACAAAACCCGTGTCGTGATTGATCTTGCCGTGTGCAAGACTTGTTTCAATCACCCCGTTTTCGTCAGTGGTCAGTGTCAATTGACCATGCTCTAATGATGCTACAACCACAGTCAATGACTGCGGGCGTATTGGAATCACAGGAGTTCTAAAGCTGACTTGGTTCATCGGTGGCAAGTCGGTTGTTGTAGTGAGTGAATCCAAACGGACTGTGTTATCACCGTTTGGTGTCCATGACTCAATTTCAACTTTTCCTGTGCCGTATTGAATCAAACCCGATGCAATACCACTGTTATTTGATGGGTCTACATTGCGATATAGAATCCCATCACGATCTAAGAAAGTATCAGCGCCAACTCTAAAGCGTGCTGAGCCTGTCAAAATCTGCTCGTCATAACCCGATGATAGATCAAGCCGTAACTTATCAGCCACAGCTACCGTGGTGCTTGAATTAACACCTGAATCATCACGATATTTCACATTAATTGTGGTTTCGTTGTACGCCCGAAATACGTGGGTAGTTCCATTAATTTTAGACGTCACTGGAGAGTAAAAAGCCATTTAGATCACCTTTATGCAGACGCATAGGTTGCTGTAAATCGTGCCTCATACACATAGTTAAATGTCTTGTATGAAGCTATTGGTGTCACAATGCATTGACCTGTGTTGTAATCAATCGTGCCTTGAATATCGCCTGCATCGTTAATTAAATTACCCATATTGCCGCCTGTTGGGTCGTCTTTAAGATGCACAGTAAGCGTATTTAGACCTGATTGATCTGTCACTGGAATCTCTAAAACCACGCTACTTGGTTGAATGTTTGAACCTGTACCAATGGTAAACGTCAGTTGTTGGTTGGCATCGGGTATCGCTGACTTAGACTGGTCGAGCTGTGGGCCATAGTTATACGTGATATTGAATTGCGTATTTTTCTGCGGAAGCTTGCTTGGAATGATTCGACCTGTGCCTGTGGCGTAGTTGATATATCCTGCTGCATCACCTGTAAACATGCCTTTTGAGTTACTAGAGGCTGTTTTGGTTTCACCTTCTAATACCCAAGTCACAGTAATGCCTGTGGCAATACCTGTTTGCCCAAGATCAAAATCAAAGCCTGCTTTCTCTACAGGCAAACCCGCACGCACGAAAGTTGCAATTGGTGTGCCCCAGTGTGCCAAAATTGGCGTCTCAACATCAGGCAATGCACCTGTGGTTAGCAAGAATGAACCTGTTTCATAGTTAATCATGCCTGAGCCAAAGGAGCTGTGAACACCCTTTAACTGACCCGAACCATCATCTTTCAACTCGTAGAACTTGCCTTGTGACATATACGAAAGCGACAAACTACCAGGTGCAGGAATTGGAATTAATACGCCCGTCCAGTTGGTGCTTTGGCTGTTTTGCGTCACAGGAATGGCATAGCTTTGAAAATATTGTCTTGGCGCAGCAGCAGGCGTAAAAGTGATTTCTAATGTGGTTGAACCTGCACCCGCAGCAGAAGTCCATTGAATCAAGCCACGTTGATAATCAATTGTTCCGACCTGTATGCCCTGACTGTTTTTAAGCAAGCCACCCTGATCGCTAACAGGCTGACCAAACAGCGTAAACGCAATGCTTGACGGCATCACGCTTGAGCCTAAATACAAGTTTTGACTCACACCGACTGTAGTTGGAAAGTTAGCAGTAATGCTGCCATCATTACCAGGCACCAAAATAATGCTTTCGCCTGCCGCATTTACATCAATAATCGGGGTTTCAGTCTGTGCAGATGGAATCAACTGTGTGAACATGCTAGACGCATTAACAGTGAACTCACCCACTTGCGCATCCGATGCTAATTTTACCGATGCACAATATTCGCCTGTGTCAGCCACCAATGATTCACGAATGATGGTTTTAGACTGTGTGTTGCCACCGTACCACTGCCGTGCTGTTAGTCCGACAAAATCACGCTCAAGTGGGTCGTTGATGGTGTACGTGGCAATCTTGTATTCCACGTTTTTACCATCAACCACCATAATCGCAATGCGTGTTTCAACCTTAGTGATACGCACATATTGCTCAAATTCAAGTGCTTTGCCCTCATCGCTGACAAGTACAATGGTATCGCCAACGCTAGACTCAGCCTCTTGCAGGAACATCGCCACTTGCAACTGCTTCATGCCTTGCCAATGTGTATCTAATGGTGTGCCTGCAATCTGCCCACCTTTAGCCAAGTAATTTTCTACTCGGTTTTGGGCACTACGGCGTTCATCCGTCCAGTCTTTGGTACTGAACAACAATGCTGACACGTTTGGATCTTGCGGGTTTTCAGAGATGAATACCGTTGCACCCATGAGTGAATCTGTATCCTCAGTAATCACCGCTGGAAAGATTTTACGCATAGACACGTCGCCCATGGTTCGATCCATTTCAGACACGTCATTGAACAGGTTATTACTTTGGCCATCAATGATGACTTGACCTGAATACTTACCGCCACCATCGTCTGTGTCAGTTAATCGCTCTGATTTATAGAGCACCAAGTCTTTTGTTTCAATTGCCATTATTCGCTCCAAAATCTTAGCGTTAAACGCATCATTTCATCTGAACTGGTTGCTGGTGAACCCCACACGCTGACCGCTTCAAGTGCTGTATCTTGATGATTAAAAATCACATCAAATTGCCGATTGTCATGTGGCCATTCAAACTGCAATCGGAACTTCTCGCTTAAAGCCGACCATTCCTGTAGCTTGCGCACATCACTTAACTTTGCCCAACCACGATTGCTGTCGGGGGTTAAAGTGATAGGTCGAGCACCGACTTTGATGCCTTCCTGAATAATGGCCGCACCACTAATGGCACGCTCCACGGTTTGTTCTTTAGGCTTCCATTCAAATTCATCAGACCATAAAAAACCGTCTTCTAATGAGACGGTTTCAGATGTTGCTAAGCGTATTAATTTCATCACATTGCCTTTTTCAGCATTTCAAATTCACGCAAGATGCTTTCCATCATGTCTCCATCTTCCTGCGAGCCTTGCATTTCAAAGCGTTTGCCGCCTGATACAAACTCAAAGCGCACGTTTTTGGTTGGTGCGTCATTCTGCAGATCGCGGATTTTTGGTTCAGAAATATTAGGTGCATAGTCATTGACCTTTGGCGTGCTGCCCGTGCTTCTCACATCAAGATTACGCAGTAATTCATTAATCTTGTTGGTACCGTGCTGTGTCGTTAAGCCTTTCGCTGCAGCATTGTTAAACTCTTGCTCGATGAGTTTATTCATCGCCAAGTTGCCGCCTTTGCCGTATGCAGCAAATTTGGCATCACGATCTGTAGCCATGGCTTGTGACCAGATTGACCCTGCCAATTTCTTCGCCAGATCTTCACTGTATCCCATGCTTTTAATCTGAGAAATTACATCGTTCTTACTCATTGATTGATAGCCTGAGATAGCCGCGCTCAAACCTTTGGACTGACGTTTCATTTCTGCATCCCATTTCTGAGCCGCTTCCTGAGATGCCTTATTCCATGCGATTTGTGCTGCATTGGCTTCTTCGCGTGCAATCTTCCCTGCTTCACGATAACCATCACCAATACTGCGAGCAGATTCACGTACACGGTGGTTGGCTTCTGTCAAGTCATCCATTGCTTTAACAGAGGCTTTGCCTGTTTCGTCAATTTCGACGCGTAGGTCACGACCTGCACCTGCAGCATTAGCTGATGCAATCACTGCCTGATCACCAGATAGAGCAGCTGCTTGTGCTGCTTTTTCATAAGCCTTTTGGATGCCTTCTGCCGTAGCCTGACCACTATCACGGATAGTGATGTAATCCATTAACGCCTGTTGCGCAGAAAGTTTAAGATTCTCCTTGGTCTCAATCCCTAATCGCTTAAAAGCAGCCGTTACAGGATCAATATCATCTGGCAAACCTTGTGCTTGATTCTTAACTGCAATCAAACCTTGTTCAACCTGCGAAGTTGATAGCTTGCCTTGTTCACCAAACTGCTCAAGCTTGGCTTTGGCCATATCAATTTCAGCTTGGCTTTTGGCTGTTTCGAGCCATTTAAGCCATGCTTGGTAAGTCACGTCACCAGCCTGCTTCCCTTCTGCACCCAAGCCCTTTAAGCCAGCAACAAATGCATCGATTTGTTTTTCATTTTCACCAAATTTTTCAGAAACGCGATTAAGTGAAACATCTAAATCCAAACCTAGTGCTGCTGCGGCTTTGCGTGCTTTTTCCGTAGCATTGCTTTGCGCATCTGTAGCAACAACACCATCATCCATTGCTTTTACAATAGCTTTGCCTGTGCCATCAAACTCAAGTTTTAGACCCTGTGCTGCGAGATATGCCTCTTTCTCCTTACTGATTACTTTTGATGTCTGCTCATCCATCGTAATCATAGAGTCTATATATGCCTGAGCCGCTTCAATCTTAGCATCGGTAATCTTTTTACTTTCTGCTTGATATGCTTTTTCTTTGGCATCAAGATCAGCTAAACCCTTAACAGCAATATCTATTGCAGCCTGATTGCCTGACTTTCTGGCCTCATGTAGCTGCTGCTCTAGTTTAATGCGCTCATCACTAATGGCTTTATAGTCAGCACGATGCTTTTCCTCTTGAGTTTTTAATTCATCAAGGGTTTTTTGACTGTTAGCAATTCGCTCTTGGTTTTTTTCCTCATCTGTTTTACGAATATCCTCCAGTGCTGCAATCGTTGCTGACTTTGACTCTAAAGCAAGTCTATTTGCTTCTTTCGCATTTTTTTCAGCTTGTGCAAATAGGCGATCGGATGCATCTTGTGCTTGCTTTGCTAGTGTGTCGAAGCCGATAAAATCAAGCACCTTCGCCTGTAAAGCGGTTAGGCCGCCTGCTAGAAACTGCAGACCTGACAGTAAGAGTTTAAGCCCAATATTTAAACCAGTTGCAGCATCTGAAACCACACCTAAAGCTACACGAAACACATTAAACAATGTGGTTAAGCCGCTAACATTTTGCTGACCACTCAGCATGGCATTAAATAACGGCGAGATGGCATCAAGTGTAGAAGTGAACGCACTCCATGCTGTTTCAGCTATACCCGCCATGCTTTTGATTAGGTTTTTAACCACATCATAGGCATCAGATAGTGCTGATCGTATTGCATCAATAGTTGCAGGGTCAATTTCAGCTAATTTATCTCTAAACCACCCAATGCCATCTGCCACATCATCAAAGAATACTTTCAAAATTCCTAAGTTATCTGCAATGGTGGATAATGCTTCTGCCACAGCAGAGCTTGCACCATGCGCCTGATCCATCTCACCAATCAGTATCTGCCAAGATGTAGCAATTTTTTGTAAAGCATTACCAATGGTTGTTGGGAATTGGTCATAAGTTGATTGGACTTGTGCAGCTTGGCTTTGCAGTGCTTTCGCCACACGTTCAGAAGTTAGCTCTCCATTTTCAGCCATTTTTCGGAGTTCACCTGTAGTGACCCCCAAGCCTCTAGCTAATGCCTCAGCTAAGCCATAGCCGTTTTCCATAATTGAGTTAAATTCTTCACCACGCAAAACACCGCCTTGCATAGCTTGAATAAACTGGGTAATTGCCGCCTCACTGGCTTGAGCTGAACCACCACCAATCTGAATTGCTTGTGTAACAGTCTTGGTTAGGTCCAACGCTTGTTGCTGCGTCATACCCATTTCTTTACCGACTGCGTCAATACGAGTGAATAAGTCACCAGTCGCTTGAAGACTTGAATTAGTGGCTAAAGCAACCTGATGCACGCCAGCCATTGCTGATTCAAAGTTACCGCCATCTTTGGTGGCAATCTGAATGCGTGCAGAAAGTCCAGTGTATGCGTCAGCGGCTTCTGCTAATTCACGCAAACCTAGCCCAACACCCAAAGCAGCCATAGCACCAACAAGCGCATTAACTGCAAACTTAGCTCCATCTAAACCTTTTTTAGCCGATGCAGCCGCAGAATCTGTCTCTTTAAGTTGGGTATTCGCTCTACCTACTTCTGCCTGAAAGTCGTTAAATGCTTGGTCAGCCTGTTGAACTTCTTTTTCAAGTTGATCTACCTGGCGTTGTGCAACTTCAATGTCTGCAGGTGACGCATTGGAATTGGAAAACTCTTGCAGTTTTTGTTTAGCACTTGTTAAGTCAGCTTTTAATAGGTCTAAAGCCTTATGTGATTTGTTGCCAAAATCTGTGAAGTTGCCCGCAGTAGACTTTGCATTATCGCCTGCATTTTTAATGATTTCAGTGGCGCTGGATAATGATTTAGTTAAACCTGCAGCTAACTCACTTGTGCCTTTTGGGATGATATTTCCAAGCTCTTTTGCAGCTTCAGCGGAGCTTTGTTTTAATTTTTCAGATTCGGCTTTAATTGCTTCAAATACTGACTTTGCAACACTTTCAGATTGTTTTACACCGCTAACAAAACCTTTATTGTCAGCATCCATAATAAGTTTAAAAGTTAAATTTTTTGACATGCTGACCTCGAATTTTAGGTATTAAAAAACCCGCCAAAGTGACGGGTTGATTTTCAAAAAACTGCTATTAAAGAGCTTGTTTACACGCTGTGTATATCTCTAATGATGAAGCTAATTTATTATAATAATTAATTTTCTCTTCCGCTTGCTTCTTCCATAGCGATATATCGTTTTGCATAAAATACACATAGTTAAATATCGCTGAATCCATAGCTTCAAGTAGATCTTTTTTTGCAGGATCTAAACAGTCATAAAACTTCTCTTTCTGAAGACTTTCTCTAATTTTTCTCAGTTCAGTAACCTGATTCCCGAGAGCAACTCTAGCTGTAGAGCCTGCAATCAAATCAGCTCGTGACCAATTATTAGAAATGTCCATATACTTTTGAAGCATATCTTTTTTAAGTTGAGTTTCTTTAAGTTTTGCTTGTTGCTGCTGTTCAAAAGCCTGAGCTTGGTTTTGACTATTCAGTTTATCTTGTTCCGCTTTCAATGCTTTGGCTTTTTCAGCCTGCAAACGTCTCAGCTCAGCCTCTTTTTCATACAACATAGCATCTTCTTTTTGCTGCTCAAGTTTCTGCTGATGCGCAATTTCAGCCTGTTTTAAACGCTCTGCATCTGCTTTATTGCTTTCAGACATAAAATAAAAAGCGATAGCTATGACTGCTATCGCGGCTAATATACCGTATTTCATCATTCACGCTCCCAACCAATGCTATAGACTTTTCCATCTACAACAGTAATTTCGTAGCGTGCGTTATTCATGCGATATGTGTAAGTTGTGGCTTTGTGCGGCCAGCCTTTTCTATCATGGATTACGTGATTATATGATGACACTGGTCTACCTAAGGCTTCCATCATACGACCTTGTGAATGCCCCACTTCAACAATCATGGTACTGCCACGCACAGCATTGGTATATTCCAAGGCAAATACAGATGATGACGCCAGTAGAACTGCGGCGACTAAAAGCTTTTTCATAAAACACCCTCAAAATTTATATAATTTTCAGGCATTTTAACAACTGGTTAATCAATCAACAACTTTTAAATCTTCCATAAGTTTTTTAAATTCACGGTTTTGAGCATGTTGTGCTGAGCGCATTAAATTGACTTGTGACCGCATTTTTCTAAGCTCACTTCTTTGTGCGGCTTTTATATACTGCAAGTACGCACCGTATGACATATTCAAAATGTCATCGTGACGATGCCCAGAC
The DNA here is from genome assembly GCF_013418795.1 of Acinetobacter sp. YH12120. Classification (NCBI taxonomy): domain Bacteria; kingdom Pseudomonadati; phylum Pseudomonadota; class Gammaproteobacteria; order Moraxellales; family Moraxellaceae; genus Acinetobacter; species Acinetobacter sp. YH12120. The sequence continues at coordinate 101,043 of NZ_VPBI01000004.1, forward strand.
TCAATTAAATACTGGAACGAATCAAACCAAGTGCTTTTCTCATTACTTGGCTTACTGCCACGTTTAGGCTTTTCAGGCTTGAAATATGCTGTATTCACAGTCAATACAGCACGCAGCATGTCTAAAAATAAAGCCTGATCTTTTGCCACATCAAAAACACGGTCTGCTGTTAAATTGGTGGTCATGACGCAGGTTTGAATTACTTCAACCGTGTGAGCCTTAAATAACTCAATCAAAATTTCATCTGAATAATCTTTGTCTTTCAAATATTCTTTGACTGTTTCAGCATGTCTGCAGAATAGATCCAGTGACTTCACCTGAATCTGCTTTACTTCAATTTCGCCAATTTGAAACGTGCGATTATCTGCTAAGAAAAAATCATTCATGATGGAATCTCAAAAACAGGCACAAAAAAAGACGCTTGTACGTCGTGGAGTTTTCTTGTGCCTGTATAGGTTTTAAGGTGCTTGTACCGATGGAATCGTTACGATATGACCATACAACCCAAGCGCTGCATCACTTTGTTTTGAAACGTCTGACAACGCTTGACCTGAAATAGAGTATTGCCCTAATTCTTCATGAATCAGTGGGAATGTGGTTTCAGGTGACTTCTTAGTACGCCATAAACGAACTGCCATGTGCTCGCCAGTAGCCGTATTAATGCCTTTGAAAAACAGCTCGTATTCTGTTTCAAAGTCCGATGCTAGTGTTGTATGCGTTACTGCACCAGTAGTGTAGCTTGCCAAAAGTGGCATGGTGAGACCTGCAACATCGTTAAAAACAACCGTACCGAACTTTAAGTCCACTGTGTACTTTGTTGGGTCTACTGTAACCGCTGTTCCAGTTGTTGAATCCTTAAATGACACGGTAGACAAGTTATAACCGCCAAGCTTAATTTCCTGACCTGCCACCACAGTGCCAATATTTGCATCAGTAATGGTTTGAGTGGTCACTTCCGTGGTTTCACCAGAAACGATGTATTTCAGGTTTTCTTTATCCACTTTTTCAAGCTGACCAGAGAAGTTTACCGCTGTAGTTTGAACCATGGTGAAGTCAGTTGTACGCTTGCCTGTCATCGATTCAACATGCTCTAGCACTTCAGCACTGATTTCCAATTCAAACTCTGGTACGTTGCCCAGATGACGCATTGCACCTGCCACACCATTAGTGATTTTAGATAAATAAAACTCACCTTGTAGCGAAATGTATTGAGTGCTCATTATTTAGCATCTCCCGTAGTTTTCTTTGTTGTTGCAGCTGTGGTTTTCACTTCTTGAATGACACCATCAGCAACTAATTTTTTGATCTGATCTTCATTCAGACCACCGACCAATTCGCCAACCTGAAAGCGACCTACAGGCTTTAAGGCTTTATATTGTTTCGCCATGTATGGCTCCTAGATAAACTTTTCAGATTCAAAAATAATGGTGATGTATGCAAAACTTGAGCTATATCCATCACGCACAGACAAAAACCGCAATGGAATACGCGAAGATGATGGCTTCCATCCCGCCAAAAGCTGAATGACTTTTTCAGTCAATGCGCCCGCCTCATCTGCTACAGCACTACCATCATTTAACTGTGATTGCGCATTGCGACATGCAACCGTAACCGACCATTGCTGACCGATCTGATTCAACTTGCTGTTGCCTTTGGAGTCTTTCAGGTCGATACGCACAAAGTTCACATGGGCAGATGGTGTGACCTGTGACATTTCAGTCACGTTTACCGAATTAAGTGGTGTATAAATTTTCCGTAGTTCTGGAATTTCATCCAATTTTTCGGCAATTTCATCACGCACCGCGAAGAATGTAGTCATCTATAAAACTCCCAACAATATCTAAGACTGTCGCCTCATCTTCTGAGTTAATACCAAGAAAAGTACGAGAAGGAATATTCACCTCTTTTACCTTTCGATATTGTCCTGCCACTGCAAACGTAATGTACTGACCGTTCTTAGGGATGATATGAGCGCCATAATGAAAAACATGCGCATAGGTTTGATTAGCACCCCACTCTACGCCATTGTTCAGGACGTTGTAGCTCATACCATTGAGTAAATGTCCATCATTACGTCCTGTCTCCCCACCTTGCAAACGGGCACGCCATGACACCTTCCACGGGTTACCATCAACATCACGCTGATACTGAAATCGCTTTCTTGTCGCATAAAGCATGCTATCGCCAATGTCGTTAAACATCTCTGACTTATCAGCATCGAACTGATTTAAGTGTGCAAAGATCGCCTCAATAGGTGAGCTATCAGCTTTAATCGTGATTGCAAATGCCACACACACCTCACTTGATGCTAGGCATCATGTCTAAAGTGGAGTCACCAAACACACCACCTGTGTAGCTGGTACCAATTGGCATTGTGGATGGCTTGTTTACTGGTTTTTCTTCAGTGACTTGGTTTTCAGCATTGAGAATATTTAGAACAGCCTTACCATCTGCAACCCGCTTTAAGAAATCAATGTCCGCCTTATAGCGGCTCTCAACCTCTTCAGTTGGTTGCTGAAAGTAAAGACGGTAGCGCGCAATGTTGCACGCCACACGTTTTAATGTGCTCGGAATGCTAGGTAATGGCAGTTCATACTTAACCGCAACATAACTATCAATTTCCTCTGCTGCATCCTGCAATGCGTTTTCAATGGCTTTACTCATTGTTTGCATTGCTTCTAAATTCTCTACCTCATGTATGCCGAACCGAGCTACTAAATCCTCTCGTGATGCATACATAAGACTTACTCAGCTGTCGAGCGAGTACGGCGTGCAGGCTTTTCCTGAGTTTCCTCTTGATCAGCTTCCACTTCTTTAATCGCACCCATAATTAAAAGGGCCTTAGCACGTTCTGCACTAAGACCCTCGACTGTTTCGCCTGGTAGATACTGACCTACGGACTGCGTTGCAATGTATTTAGCCATACGTCACTCCTTATACCGTGATGAAGCCAGTACCACCGCAAATACCATTTTTGTTTGATGGTACAACCAGTGGAGCTGATTCAGTCATAAGTAAGATGCCGCTTGGATCTTCTTCATACCATTGACGATCAAAGTATTCTAAAGCCAAGCCATTTGCATGGATGTTTTCGATCTTACATTGCGTCACATAACCATTGGTGTCAGAAATAAGCGCAAAGTAATCCACTGGAATGAAGCGTTTCACCTGCCCTTTGTGGCGGTACGTTGCGTCATACGTCCAAATTTCAATATCACCCAAGTAGCCTTTGAACTTCGCAGAACGTGAGGCGTTTAGACCTGGGCGATAAGGAACGCTAATACCTGCATACGGCTCAACAAACTTGGCTTTGAATGCTGCGTTCTTTTCCAACACTGACCACACTTTGCCAGTTGTAAGAATCATGGTTGCATCACCACCACCTTCATCCAACATGCGTTGTGCCATGGTATCCATGTCTTCAAGCGGTGTAGCACCTGCCTGATCCCAAGCGGTTGTAGGGGTAAATGCAAGTGATGCATCGCGACCAAAAGACACCACGTTTTTAGTGTAGTCGTCTGACTCAAGCACAATCTGACCAGTTGTGACTAATTCAGTCGCCATCAGGATTTTACGATTATCAATCGAGTCGTGGTTACGCTTGATCGTTTCGATCTGAGCAATCATGTATTGCTCTGCTGTGCTCAACTGATTGTTGCCTGTTGAGATAATGCCTGCATCACGCAAGCGCGCCAATAAAGCGGTATCCCAAGCGGTTGCAGGTGTGACTTGATTCTTTGGTTTCAAGTAAGCTGGCTGTACGTGGCTTACTTGGATTGCTGTGGTGCGGTCAAATGGCTTACCTGGCACCTGTGGTGCAACCAATGGAGCAATGTCTGATTCAGTTTCAAGCTCAGCAATAGGCACCACATTTGTCGTGAATGATTTGCGACGAGGAAATAGCTTGTCCAAAAGCCATGTATCCATCGGCTCATAATTTGAATGAATTAATGCTAATTCATCAACGCCCAATAGCTCCAGCGGAGCACCATCAATAGTAAAACTTTGTGGCATGATTTACACCTTTGATAATTCAATGTTGTTTTTAGATGCTTTAGCGCGTGCTGCATCGTATTTGCTTGTTGCGAGTGCTGTGCCAGCAATTGATACAGCCTCAATATTGAACACCCCACCGTTATAAACAGGGATTTCAGTACCGTTTGCAGCTGCTGCAGTAGCTTGTGCAGCTGTTAGTGTTGCACCACAAATAACATCCCAACTTGACTCATCGGCCGCTTGGGTTAAGACGTTTGCTGCAGACAGCGCCAGTAAGTCGCCTTCTTTGTATGCAGTAGCAGTTGTGACTTTTGCATTAACACGGCGTGTTTTACCCACATCCAAATTAAATGGACGTGATTCATGTGTAGCTGAAACAGTAGTCATGGATTACTTCCCCTTTTGCTGAGCTGCAAATGCTTTAGCGCCTGCAGATAATTGATGCTCTTGATTGCCCGATGGTTGCATGCCACTTTGAGCGTTTGCTTGATGAGTGAACAAGTGAGCAAATGCTGGATTTGCTAACGGCATTTGTTGCTGTTGTTGACCAGCTGGTGGTTGCTGATTACCTGCAGAAAATTGGCGTAACTGCTTTGCTGTAAAGGCAAAGACCGAGTCATCCATATTTGTATATGCAGTTTTATCATCAGCACTGAATTGTGTTTTAAGTTCAGCTTCAAGCGCTGCAATATCTTCAGCACGCTTTTGCGCTTTGAATTGCTTCAGCTCTGCCTGAGCATTATCACGCTCGGTTTCAGCTTTCTTTAAGGCTTCTTTTGCTTGCTCTAATTCGGTCACGTCGGTGTCCTCTTTCGGTTGATTTAAGTTTGGCTTGCCTGAAAAGGCTTTAATGGACGTATTCCGATCTGCGCCTGTTGAGCAAATCGTAAATTCACGAATACGGTTATTTCGGAATACTGCAACTGGTCCTGTAAATGATTGGCCGTTCACTTGGACTGTTTGCCCTTGTGAAACTTCCTCAATAGAGCCCGGGTCAATAAACATAGACATTTGAAATGGAAAGCCATCGTCGCTGTCTTGTGTGAATTGCTGTGCTTCAGGATTGGATAAGAAAATACCCTCCACATGAATGCCATTACTGGTACTAACTTGATTCACCACACCGATGCGGGACGTACTGAAATGCTCACCTAGTAATGGAGTTGGTGTCGGAATCTCAATGCCTTCAAGATCAAATACGACACCACTGCGTCCCCAGAACCAATGCCCATCGACACGCCCACCTGCATAGGCGGTACCCTTGAAAGTTCGCTTTTTCCCTTCTTCAGCTTTTGCAATATCCAAAGCCGAAACGGCAAACAGGAACTTATTTTGCTCGTTGTCTGTTTCCATATATCACCCATAAAAAAACCGCCCCATAAGGAGCGGTCATATTCATATTTAATTCAGTTCAGCAAAGGCTTGAGCGTATAGATCAGCTTGCCTTGACTTGTTTCAATCGAAACCACCTCAAACGACAAGCCAAAAGGAATCAAAACCCCTTGCCCTGCATTTAACTTGCTTAAATCAATGCCTAGGCCTTTAGCATTCTCAATCTGAATTACAACGTCACCTGCAGAATCAGCCATCAGCAACGGCGCATTGAATTGAACCGTCTGCCCAACTTGATACGCTGCCACTTGCTGAATTGTTGCAGTACCCACCACAGTTGAAGCTGTATTGCTTGCCACAGCTTGAATTGCTGCCATGTCAGCACTTAGCCACCGTTTCAGTACATCATCAGCCAGTGAAGCTGCAGACGCATTTAGATACGCGCTTAGAGCCGTGTCGTTGCCCTGCACATAATCAATAAACGTCCGAATCGCTGTTGGCCTGATCTTTGGATCAAGCGGAATGACTGTGTCTGCAATCGTGTTGAATAAATCCCGACTCTTATCATCCATAGGTGCAAACAAACTTGTCAGCTTTTTGGATGCTGTCCACTCGGCTTGAATGACTTGCTTTTGCTCAAGCAAGAACTCTTTATCCAGTGATGAATCAGCAATCTTTTTATCGACCAATGATTCAAGCTCACCGAACTGCAAAGGATGCGATGACCAATCCAAAACTTCAGCAACATCAGGCAACTTGTCGTCAGGCGTAATACCGTATTTCAATGCCTGTTTTTCGGTTAAAGCAATCACGGTGCACCGACAACGGAAAGAAATTGGCGGGTAATGTGTCAGCCAAAAAGGATGCTCAAATGGCAAAACAATCTTATCTAAGGCCAAGTGGCTTGGACGTACCCGACTGTCATTGATAGCCGAGTACATCAAGTAAGGACGTTTAGCCTTATTTCGGTTTTGCTGGATCCATCGCCCATGACCGTAAGCATTTTGGATATTGGTACGAAATACGTTGTCCAGATAATGCTTAGGCAACTCGATACCTTCTTTTTCAACCAACTTTTGAAAGTCACGAAAGGTTGAACCCTCAGCAATGGCTTTATTGACTGCCTTAATGACCGTTTCAATTTGCTCGAGGCTCGACAAAAAGCTAACCGTAGTTGCCATTTGCCGTGTTTTTAAATCCAGTGAGTAAAACTCATCAGGCAATACAATCTTGCGCTGCCGAGCATATTGCAAGGCTTCAAGAAAGGTAACTGGCTGCATGCTAAACCCCTTCACTTGCTGCCACATACCCGATCATATCTGCAGCATACAAAGCCTGATCTAACTTGGCTGTGAACTCGGTTTTAGTGGCTTTCGGAATAAGCTGTGCAAGATTGAAAGCCAAAGACTCAGGACTATCCGATTCACTTAACAATTGCTGGATTTCAGACACGCTCAACAGTGATAATTCATCTTGGCCATCGGTCAGTTCTTCAACTTCCTGCTGAGCACCTGACAACTTATTTGGCTTAGCTTTAAAGTTGAATACCTGCTTAGGTACGTGTGTGAATTGATGAGGTACCACTGGAGTCGGCTCAACCAGATCACCATCTTGCAACCCATATTCACGGATGAAATAGGCGTTTGAGAAATTTGCTCCTGCGCCTTTCAGCTTCACATCACGTTCCGCCTTTTCAGGTTCAAGTGACTTTTCCTCACCAAGAATAATCTGTCTGCGCTTCCAACCATTCAGATCACACAATGCATTAATAATCGCCTGCACTGTTGGGGTAATCATCCGAATGTCTGCACGGTATTTCGCATTTTGGACTTCCAAATGCACATCACCCAAAGCACGTGAGCCTGCGCCATCTGTACCACTGGTGAGCGTCTGACCTAAAACTACCTTTTGAATACGGCGTTCCAAATTCTTGTCGAATGTTTCATACGCTTGCGAGCCATTACCTACAGCCGATGCACTATGCAGTTCTACAGAGTCCATACTCGAAATCGCTAGAACAGAAGTTGCATGTGCTTTTAGTAATGCATCCCGCATATCTTGGTTGTGGCCAGTAGATGACTTGCCCACCAACAATGGCATACCGTACTTTTCTACAAATTTTGACCAGAACTTAAAGCCATTAGTTTTAAAGAACCAAACCCAGTACAAACGACTAAGCAATGCCTCCCCATAAGGATTTTCAAACGTAGATTTACAGCGTGTTAAGAAATGCTTAAAACGCTGATCTACTTCCTGATCCTGGTGTGTGTGGTTGTAGTTCTTTAAAAGAAGCAAACTTCCATTACTCTTTGGCTCATACCATTGCAGAGGCTTTTCACCAATCCATTCAAAGCCTATGAAAGGTGTGACAGTATCACCTTGAATATGAACCCTTGGGTTTTCAAGTTTGGAGTAAATTGCCTCAAGCACAGAATATCCGTACCATCGTGCATTTTGTGCACCTAAAATGATTTCAGACCACCATTCACGAAGATGTGCATACAGGATTTCAGTTTCTATACCTTCTGCTGGCTCTAGCCGCCATGGAGCACTTTCCAGTTTATCCTGTCGCTTCTCAATTGCCTGATAAACTTCATCGTCATACATCATGACTTTTAAGCGGTGTCTTGTGATACCTGCTTTACGCAGTACCTCATCCACATCAGGCATTTTAGTCAAATAATTGAGTAGCGCTTGTTCAGCCTCATGCACACTTAAGTTACCCGACACAGGCTTTTGACTTTCGGGATTGCGTTTTTTCTTAGCCATATTTAAAACCTTATGCCGCTGGTGGGCTGTAATTCAACATCACGACTGAATCTTCAATCGCATCAATTAAGGTATCGACTTGGTCGTCGTGATCATGGGTCATTTGGGCGTTAAATGCCTCACACTCATCTAGGAAGGATTGCTTCCAAGTTGCATTTCGAGGCAGCATGACAAACCTGTTTTGATTTTCAGGGTAAACATCAAAGTTGTTCTCTAGGTGTGGTGCTACATCCATAAAGCGAGTCAATTTGTCCTTTTCACGTTGAACAGGAATAATTGGAATACCGCCATATTTCTGCCATGACTGCACCAGTTGAGTTCCATGCGCCTTATCCTCAACTTTCATGTATCGAAGTGGCTTTGTTGTGAAGTCATACGCTTTATGTTTATCGATAAATGCTTTCGCTTTTTTATTCATCTCAGGCGCTTCCCATTTGCCGCGCAAAAGATCAATCAAATAAAGCTTGCCATCTACCCCCATACCAACCAAAAGAAAGACAGTGAAGTCATTTTCTTCTTTGACCTTTTGAGCGGTATCCACATATACAGCACGCCAAACCAGTTCAGGTAATTCGTGATATTCACCAAACCACTCGCCCTTGATTAGATCGCCACCTAATTTCTTAGGTCGCTGCATGTATTGGCTACTGAACGTGTAACGTGAAACTGTTGCGCCATCTTTGTCTTGGCCACCTTTCTCCAATTGCAGCAAAGACTGCAATGATTCTTTCAATGGCCAATAGCTTTGACGCCCTTTTTCGTCTCGCTCAACGTCACGCGGTACCTTCTTTTGAATATGCTCAGGCAGTGACTGAATGTAATCATCATCAATCAAGGCAGGGATTGAAATTTGATGCCATTCGCCTGGTACGTTGCCAGTCATAACAAAGTTAGTCGGATCCTCAACGTGCAAACGCTGCATGATCAAAATAATCGGTGTCGATGATTTAGCTTTACGTGAGTTCACCGTGTTTAGAATTTTACGGTTTGCTTTGTTACGTGCTGTCTTACTGAATGCATCTTCTGGTTTAAGTGGGTCATCAAGAATGATAGCCCCTGTAAACCCAAGATCAGCTAAGGTACCAGCACGACGCCCTGTAACCTGACCACCCATCGAGGCGCTATACACATGCCCCGCCTCATACCCATCTACTGTGGTTTTCCATGATGCCTTTGCATCGGTACTGGTTGAAATTTTGACTGGCCATAAGGCTTGAAAGTCTGGTGACTTCACGATATTTCGAGCTGTGGCCGAAACATCCTCAACCAAAGACTGTGAAAATGATAAATACAGAAAGCGTGAACGCTGGTTACGCCCAATCCCCCGTGCAATCAAGTTGGTAAGTAATTCAGTTTTACCACTGCCTGGTGGTACGTTAATCACAAGATTGGGAATTTCACCACTGATAACTTTATCAATCGCATCAGCAATATATTCATGGTGCCAATTCACCAAGAATTTAAACCCCATACGTGGCAGGAAAAATGCCCGAGTAAAAAATAAATGCTCATCTTCACATTTGATTCTTTTTGCTTTTAATTTGACTGGGTCAATATTCGCTCTCGAGTTCATTTATCGCCTGCCTTACCTGCTCATCAGTGGCAGTAACAACTACTGTATTTTCGTTCTGAATCGGTCCACCACCTGCGCCTGTGATTTCTTGTTTATTTGTAAACTGCCCACCGCAATCCTTTGCAGCCTGTTCAAGAATCTTGAGTGACATCACTGTGTTCTTTGCATTGCGCTCTAATTGCTTCTGATACTGTTTTAAGCGGTAATGCTTGTTTGCAATCGGGATATCAATTAAGCCAGCATCAAAATCTGCGCGGGTTTTATGAAACAGCTCGACGAATTTTTTTGATAGGTTTTTGCCTGCCGCTTTGGTTGGGTCATACGAAGCGACCTGAACACGATCAATAGAAATTTTAAATTCTTGTTTAACGAGCTCAGCAACTTCTTGGGGTGTATCACGACAAGCAAGAGACTGAACTATAAAGATTTTTACAGGCTCTTTAAGTGTTGCCATAAACACCCCTTCGTATAACAACGTATAACAAAGCAGGCAAAAAAATTTAAGCCAACTTCAATAAACACGTACCACATGCATGAGCAATTTTTGCCTTGCCGATTGTTGGACCATCATTTACCAGCTCCACCATTTTTTGAACGTCTGGTGATGCACCGTAACGCTGAACGACACCGTGAAATTCTTCTACATCATGTGGTCTTAGGTAATACTTGTACTCACCTGTAGACGGGCTGATTTGGTAGTTACCATCTTCATCTTTTTTAGCACCCACGTGATACAGCTCATGTTCGATCAATGCGCAAAAATCAGTATCACTGGCATTGTGTGCAAACCATGCATCAATCGTGATGATGAAATTCGGTACACAACCAAACCAGTCAATCATCTGTTTTTCTTGACGCATCTTTCGCCAGCCGCCCGCCATCGGCGCAAACTTTTCAGTCTGACCTAAAACAATTTTTTCAGACTTTTTAAATCCACTTGATGCCCATAGCACCATGAATAAATCATCATCCCACGGCGATATATGCATGTGATCAGGGTTGTGTAGCTCACCATCCTCATCAATGAATGTTTTTAAAATCCATTCTTTTAGTTCGTGTGCTGCCTCAAACCCCATAGGGTCTTCAGGATCAAGATTAAGTAAGCTTTGAGGCGGCATCGGTCGTTTCACAGCAACACATTCCGTAAGTTTCTAATTCGCTCTTTCAATCGGCGCATGATGCCGTCTATCGCTAGCATCTCAACACGCGTCAATCCCGATCTACTGAGATTTTGATACTTAGACAGCTCAGCACTGCAAAATTCTAAGTCTTGTTTCGCCTGTACTTTGTCTGTCATAGTGAGAACCCCTTATTTATGCTTTCCTTGACGACGCGCATTCAGCCGACGTTTCTTTTGACTAATACGATTTGGTTTTGATTTATATTTTGAAGGCTGGGTTAATCGCATAGCTTGAGATAACGCATCCAAGCTATTAGCAGCTCGATTCATTCCATCACCAAAAGCCATTGCACCAATTGATGCTAAAGCTATACCAAAACTCATTCGACTCATTCGCATATTCACCACCATTAAGAAAAGAAAAACCCCTCAACATCTAGAATGCGAGGGGCTTTGATTGCCGTAATACGTCCGGCGAATTTTAGTCAAAAAAATACCCACACCATTGGGGTCGATGTGGGCGAAACTTTAAATTCAAAATGTGGAGATTTTTGAACACTTGGTAATATACAAAATATTCCAATTATCTCCATTCGTCAAAGCCATTTTGGAGCAATTTACTGATTTATCAATGAATATAACGATTATATTAATCGCTCTTGCCACTAACCTCTTTCAAACAATCCCGACACACTTTGATTTCTTCATCATCAATCGTGTAATCTCAGTCGCACCATGCAGGCCGAATAAACAGAATAGGAATTGGAGCATGCGGATCACCTTATGTGTGGAGCTCTATATGTGGAGCTAAATCCATTCCGATATTTGTAGTTTTAAAGGTTTCGAATTCGATAGGTTTAGAATCTGGCACGCCATGCAGGACTCGAACCCGCAACCAATGCAATAGAAGTGCAATGCTCTATCCAGTTGAGCTAATGGCGCAATAATTGACGGCATTCAATTTAAACCACTACGATTAAAGGAAGCCGCCATTGGTGCCTTGATATTGCTTTCACAGAACATTTCTCAAGGCATTAAAAAAGCCCTTTTCGCAGGGCCAAACGCTACTCATTAATCCATCATCTCGAAATGGGCTATCAATCTGGTTTCTTAATTTTCGTTCCGTATTAGTCGGGTTGTCATCCCAGATCTAGTATTTCTCTTGGGCCCACTCAGTGCGTGACGAAATCCCACTGGATTCAAACCAATTTATACGGCTGGTTTCAGCATCCCACCGTTTGCGCTTTTAGCTGAGCAAATGAATGCATAGCGTCACAAATCCAAGTTGCCAAATGGCTGACGTTATTTCATAAGATCACCAATGAGTCAGGTTTGTGGAATTTTAGATAACAAAAAAGCCCACATTTCTGTGAGCCTTTACTATCAGTCTTTCCTGATCGTCATTTGCTTTCGCTTTTTAAGCTAGATAGCCATAATATGACCATCTTATAAAAACTATACCCTAGTTTTCGGAATAACGAAATACTTATGCTCGCAATTCTTTGTAAGTATTTTTTTTATACTTTTCAATTGCCTTTGATGCCTCATCAATTGCAGATTCAATAGCCATAACCATAAGTCTTTCATAGGTTTTCCATGTCATCCGATAATTATCTACCGTCATCTGGTGGCAATTAATACCCGCGTAATACAAACGCCCCTGTGCTGTGAAATTAGCCTCAAGCTGAGGATCCAATGCAAAGTCTATGACCATACGCGCAATCAGGTACGCCATGTGATTTATTGTGATGTGTTCAGGTTCGCGCTTTTTATCTGCCATGGCGTTTTTAAGCATGATATTTACCAGATGCCCACGAACATATTCGTAATCACTCTCACATTTACCATCAAATACAATCAAAGCCGTAACTGACTTGGCTAATTGCGTCTCCATAGATGCAATAGCACCCAAGCGATCTTCATAATTCAAAGGCTTCTCTCCAGTGCCACGCACATTTGGTTCAAAATTTGGCGACTTAGCCGTAATGCCATGAGTCAGCCATTCAAATTGTTCAAACTTTTCCGCCACTGCTGCATTCATCCCTTCACCAACCCTTCAATCTGTTTAATTGCAAATCCGCTTGTCACTTGCTCTGTGCTGAACCGTAAAACCTGAAATCCCATCATTGTTGCTGCGTTATATTTTTCCATGTCCCCTATGTAGCCCTTGCCCCTTGTGTGACGCCCACCGCTCCAAATACCGCCTTCAACTTCGATCAGCAGCTTCGTATTCTTGATATGAAAATCTGCCCGCCATTTTCGTGTTGAGTGAAATTTAAATTCCTGCACAAATTCAATTTTTAACGCTCTGAGCTGCTGGATCAGCGCTGCCTCACCCACACTTTCCACCTTTGCGCCTTTGACCTTTTTCTTACGCTTAGTGGCAGTCTTACGACCACCGCCATAAAGTTTTCTGTATTCAGCAAGTGAGATGCTAGTCACCATCACCTCGCAGGGCTTGCTCAAGCTCCGCAATACAGGTTCTCAAAACTGCATCTACGGTGCATTCATGCTGATGTGTGTGCTCCGTATATTCACCCCTCCAATTCATCAAAACAGCATCAACAGCCTCAACCTGCTTCTTCTTCTCGATGTAGCAAGCCTCCATGTTGTTGAGTTGATCAATATTGACTTGTTGTTTACCCCAAACCCGATAAGCCAAACGCACAGTCAGATTTTCAAACTCACCATCACGTTGAATGAACAGACGCTCACCGTGTTGGAAAACTAAGGTTTGGTATTCAGGCGTTGTTTTTAGCCATTCTTGGAAGTCATTCGCTTTCACACTCAATCCCCCTGCACAATCGTCATGGGTGAAATGTGATTGCGAATATCACTTACATAATCGGTGCGGTCGTGGTCGGCTAGAGCGGCGCGGAGGTCAGAGATTAAAAAGCTCTGCTGACCAGTCATATTTGGGAAGCTCCACATTGAAATGTGGTACTCATTTCTTGTAATCCAGAACACAGCCCAATCAGGCGCACCATCCACAATTTTCCGCATCTGTTCGATTGTTAAATTCATCCCTTCACCTCAAATAATTCCTTGGCCATTCCTGATAAGTAATATCTATGCCCACCACTCCCACTGTTTCCGATGTGTCGAACTAACCCCATGTTTTCCAAATTTCTCAAATAACGCTGTACAGATCGTTTTGACATGCCTGGTAATACCTGCGCTCGAATCACGTCAACTGATGCAACTTTGGTGTTTTTAATAAAAATTAGAACTGCGATACCGCGTGTTAACTGCGATACGCCCTTGGATCCAACCAAATCCATTGTTGAAAAATCTTTAGGATGCTTCACACCCCACCCCGCTTAACCAACGCAGCACCAATCGCCATAAATACAAACATCAAAACTTTGTTTGGGTCTTTCATCACAAGCCCTCCATGTGTGAGTAATACTCAGGGCTTAAATCTGTAAAACTTGCTTTGGATAAATCCGTTGCCAACCGAACCGTTCCAGTTGATCCGTTACGCGCTTTACCAATGATAATTTCCGCAGTACCCGCTTCTTTTGAATCCTTGTTGTAAACCTCATCACGGTAGATAAACATGATGATGTCTGCATCCTGTTCGATTGCCCCTGACTCACGAATATCTGACATTACTGGGCGTTTATTTGGTCGGTTCTCTAATGAGCGATTTAATTGCGACAAAGCAATCACAGGGCACTCGAAGTCTTTTGCAATCTTTTTCAAACCCCACGAAATATCGCCAATTTCCTGAACCTTGTTTCCTGATTTTTCGGGTGGTGTCATGATTTGCAGATAATCAACAACAATGGCGTTTAGGCGACCACCTGTTTTTTGCTTCACTTTGCGCGCTTCTCTGCGAATATCTGCGAGGCTTGGTGATGCCTTGTCATTAATGAAAATCGGGCATTGCTGAATGGTTCTAACAGCCTGATAAATACAGCCCGCATCTACTTCATCAAAGAGAGCTGAGCGCACTTTTTTCAAGCTAATCTGACCCACACCAGAAATCATGCGCTCCATGATTTGTTCTTTGTTCATCTCACCAGACATAAATAAAACCACTTCACCCTGATTCACAGCGAGGTCAAGCATGATGTTCTGCGCAAGCGTGGTTTTACCCATTGATGGTCGTGCGCCAATAATTACAAGGTCTGTTCGATCTATGCGGTCAAGCTTGTTGTCCAACTCAGTGAAGCCTGTCTTTACGCCAACTTTGATCTCAATGCCTGCGTGTATTTTTTGGTGTCGATCAAGGATGCTTTCCAAAACATCTTTGGATACATCACCTACAGAACAGGTTTCGTTTTGAGTCACCTTTCCATCTAGGCCAGCAGCAAGCGTCTGAACTTTTTCAATAGCCGTTTCACTGGTATAGCTTTCGGTATCGCTTGCAATCGTGGCAATGGTTTTACTCAAGTCTTGAATCTTGCGTCGCACTGCAAGGTCTTTTAATTTCTTGACATGCGTCCCAAGTAAGCCAAAACGAGCAATCGTTGATGTGAGCTCAAGGAAATATTCTTCTGTGCAATGTTGGGCATCCTGTGCGTTTCTACGAATCATCTCCCAAATCACAAGCGAGTCGTGCGACTCACCCTTGTTGTATTGGTTTTTGATGTGGTGAAAAATAACTTGGTGGCGTGTTGCGTAAAAATCACTTTCGGTCAGTTGTTCAATGTAATCACCTGAACCCTGCTCGTGATCCATGAGTGATGAAAGCACCGCCTGTTCAACTGGAATGGAATACAACTCAGACATCACTCATCCCCTTGAATTTTTTCACCACGCCCTTGAACACGGGTTGTGTTGGGTTTTCATGTGGCAAAGGTGACTGGGCTGGCTGAAACTCAGAAAGATTGATGTTTGACAACCAACTTGCGTTAAACCCCTTCCAGTCTCGAACAATGCAAATTTCAAGAATTGTGTTCAGAGGTAATTTTGATTTTTCGACTTGAGTCATAAAATTTTTAAATGACGTTTCACTGTTCGATGCTTTTTTGTTTTTACGAACAAGCATCCAGTCGTTAATCATTTGGTTGTCAGCACCAAGTTTTTTTAACTCATTTGCGAAGCTAAATTTCGCTGGTTTTGCAGTATTAATATTTATAGATTCATTGATAGGTTCTATTGGTAGATTCCCTAACCCGTTTTTGGGTTCGTTACCCACCCCAAATTTGGGTTCGTTACCTATACCGTTTTTGGTATCGTTCCCAATTTTGGTACTGTTCCGTTTTTGGGTTTGTTTAACTGCCCCGTTTTTGGGTTCGTTACATTCGCGTGAATCAACACCAATTAACTGCAAAACTCGAATCTGATTTGTGTTGCCTTTGCGCTCACCAGTATCAGCAATTAAGCCCAATTCAATTAACTCGCAAACCGACTTTTGAACAGTTTTGAGATTAAGCATCGTGTCTTCAGCTAATCGCTTATTGCTTGGGTAGCACGTGTGATGCTCTCCTGCACGATCAGCAAGTGATAACAAAATAAGGCGCTGAGTGGCGTTTTTAACAGGCGCTCTCCATGCCCAACGAGTTGCATCAACACTCATAACATCACCTGCATTGCAAATTTGCATAACTCAATTTTCGCTTGTGCTACAGCTTGAGAATTGGCAACTGTCTTTTCTGCTGCATATCGCTCAACTGCTTTCTGAAATAAATAAATCTTTCGATTCATTTCTATTTCGGTTAGTATTTGTTTGTTCAATTCGATTCTCCAATCAATGGACACTAAAGCCTGATTTCACGGATCAGGCTTTTTCTTTGTCTGCCGAGGTAGCCGAAGTTTCCTTGGTCTGCCCCCATAGTTTTTCCATACGATGAAACTCACGCTTACGAGCAACGAGGTTCTTTATGGCTAAATCTCTTAACCACTCAGCAACAGTTACGCCTTGTGCGTTGCAAATGGTTTCAATCGCTTGGTTTGTGTTGTCGTTAAATTTCACAGTCACAGGATTGCAAAGCTTCCCTTCTAGGAATCCTGCTTCCAGTGCTTCATTCATATCGTCCACCCCCATGTGTTCACCTCATTACACAGCCAGAGCTGCGAATTCTTTAAGTGACGGGCAAAGATCAACAGCTTTAAAGGTGCCCTTGGTTTCACGTTCGGCGCGAATAGCAACCTTTTCTGACATATTCCAGCGGCCATTCACGTAACCACTAATGGTTGACTGGCTTACCTTAAGCGCATCACCAGCTGCTTCCTGCCCACCAAAATGTTCAACTAATTCTTGGTAGAGAGTATTCATGATGTTCCCTATAAATATAAGTACACCATAATATTATTAGCATTCTAATATTAATTCAATAAGTATTCTAATTTGATTTCATATTAGTTGGCTAATATTCTTATAAGAATTGATTGAGGTACGTGTAATGCTTAAAGACAGACTTAAACTTGCAAGAAAAAATGCCAAGAAGTCACAGCAGGCTGTTGCTGATGCAATAGGCGTAACTCAATCCGCATATAGTCAACTTGAAACTGGACGTGTGGATTCGAGTTCCTTCCTACCTGCGATAGCCAAGTTTTTAGGTGTTGATGCCTACTGGCTACAAACAGGTAAAGAATCAGAAAAGTTTGATCCGTTCATTACTGTGGATTCAGTTGTAGCAACCGAAGACTATAAAGATGAATTTATCTGGATTGATGTTGTTGAAGCTGTGTTTTCCTGCGGTGTGGGTGAATCAATCGAATTCCATTTCGATACGATTAACGGAAAAATCCCATTTTCCCCATCATTCATGAAAGATAAGAATGTCACTGATAAGACAATGAAAATCATTAAAGCCAAAGGCGATAGCATGGCTGATTACATCAAAGATGGTGATTTGGTTGGGATCAATTTAGCCCAAACAGAAATTATTGATGGTGAAATTTACGCTGTCTATTTGGCTGGAGAAGGCATGCTCAAGCAAATTTTCAAGGAGGCCAACGGATCCTTGGTGCTTCACAGCCTAAACCCAAGATTCCCAGACAAAATTGTCAGCGAAGAAAACGGAAAGAACTTTAAAATAATGGGCCGTCAGTTTTGGCGGGCGGGGTAAATTTAAAAATAGAGAATACTTATGCATCCACAACAAATTATGAATCAAATCATTGAGCGTATAAACAAGGCTTCAGCTGCTAACGAACCTCTAACGCTAAACCCTGAAGAAGTCAAAATTCTCTCAGAAGAAATTGGCGACCTTCATTTCATTCCTGTGCTTAGTAATGAGCAATTGATCCAGCTATGCAATGAAGGAAAGTTAGGTCAAAAGATGGTTGATTAAAAATACTAAACGAACCCGACGCAGTCCTTTTGAGCAGATCGGGATAATATTTTGGAGCGGGTGAAGTGAGTCAAATATTACAATACTTAGCATTTTCAAACTATAGGAAATACTTGAGACCAGCAGTTGATGGTTGTATGGGGCTCATGACTCATGTGGCTGAAATTACATGGTCTGATGGGATTCAACGAGAATCATATGTGAAGTTTTACGGTGAGCAAAAGAGGCGTGCTTTATTAAATGAAGCTATTGGCTACCTTTTGATAAGCGGGCTGGGGTTACCACAACCAGAATTTGCTGGATTTCTTGAGTTTAAAATATCAGAAAAGCTCACCCCTGAAATATGGGAGAAAGTATCTGATGTTGATAGATACAGAGGGATAACCTATGCTTGGGTGTGCACTAACACAAATGGCATCAACAGAAGAATAGAATTAGATAATGCCAAATCACCAGAAATTAAAAGCTACATAACAGCACATATAGTTGAATCATTGAAAAGTTGGGAAAAATTACCCAATCTCATCATGTGTGACGATTGGTTAGCTAATAATGATCGTAATTTGGGTAATTTATTAGAATTGCCAAACAGAACTTTTACCTTAATTGATCATGGCGGGATCCTGTACGGGGACAATTGGTCGCCTTGGGATATTATGCGAAATGCCACAATTAGTGGTGACCTCCAAAAAATGTATATGAATTTATTTAAGCAAAAGTTTGAAGGATTATTCTGGAAAGAGAATTTACTTGCTGAGTTAAAGAGTGCAAAACAGGAACATGAATCTGCATTTGAACTTGTTAAAGACGAAATTTACCAATTAATAGTTGATTTCCTTGGTGAGGAAAAAATAAATACAGGACTACCTCCAAACCCAATACAAAATGTGAGCAATATATTACAAGATTTTCTTGCGTCCAATGCTGTACAAGTTAGTAGTATTGAAGCAAAATGCGACTTATGGCTTTCTGCAACACCGTGCAATGTTGCTAAATAGGTAACATTATGAATTTTAAAAAATTTGAAGAAAAATTTAATACAAATTCTACTGCTGTTGAGCTAATTCAAGCCTCATGGTCTCAGGTTAGGTTTACACCTGATTTGGTTACAAATGAGCAATTAGCTGTAGGCGTACTTATAAATCATGATGATATAATTCATACAAAATTCATTGAAGATTTTTCAAGAATTGAATGTGCTTATGGTGCTGATGTTGTTGGGTATATTAAATCGTGTATAGGGCTCTTCGAAGATTTTCTTCATTGTAATTACGAAGATTCTTTCTCATCTCAATTGATTTTAGAAAAAAGAGGATTTATACAAGGTGAATCAATTGACGAACTTCTTGATGATTTATTGGTAAGAGCTGTTCCATTATCTCTACCCCACCATAATAAAAGCTCCTTCAGGAAGCAGTTTCATACAGTAAAAACAGTTAAATTTCATTCTGATGTTAAAAGCTACATTAAGAATAAAATGGGTGAAATTTATAAGGAAATATTTGCTGGTAATGAAACAGTACTTGTTGGCGATCCTTCGATTGGATTCAGAAGACTGCCGGTTGCTATCAATATCGAGCAGGATAATAAAATTGGCGATCTACTTTCGACCGTATATGCCACGCCAGACACTATTGAGATAAATTGCCTAAAAACTTTAGAAAATTTAAGAGCTGTAAAAAAATATACATGTAAAGACAGTGAATTTAAACTATTCATGTTGTCTCCAGATGAACCCAATATGGATCTATTAACTAGAGCAGATAAAAATAAACGAAAAGAAATAATTGGTAACTTTAAGTGGAGTCTACGTTCTGAGGGGATTGGTCTAATTGAGGAGCATTCTGTAGATGAAGCATCAGAACGACTGATAGAATGGTCTGGAATTGATAAGCAAAGAAAATTGGAAAAAATTTAAGATTCAGATTTTTTATAACAACCCACCCTAGCGGTGGGTTTTTTATTGCTTAGAAAAATAAATATTAGCAAAATTATAAAAAATATAAGCAAAACTATTGACCACTAATATTAGTATGCTAATATTTATCTCGTAAACACAAAAAAAGCACACCGACCGTCAAATCATGTGTGCTTTTTCCAAAACTGCGAGGTAATTATGAATACAACAAACCAATCTTTCAAGTATCCAATTGTAGCTATGGCTGCTGCAGTTGCCACAGTTGGTGCTTTGGCTGTCACCTACACACCAGAGCCAACGACTTACACACCCGCTTTTACAGCGAACGCTGCACCGTCTCAATACGAGCTATTACAGCTGCGTATGACTGACGCCAACAAAGGTCAGGCGGTAATTCGTTTAGATGGTTTCCGCATCACTACAACTTTTGAAGTTGAAGCATTTGAAGACAATTACGGCGTTCCAGGATCTGAATTTACCGCTGTTGATGTCACCAGTCTTGATGATGTTCAGGTCTTTGATGCAACTGGCAAACGCTATAACGACTTCACCGATCACATCGATCACCGAAACATGAATGCTCTAATCAAAGCACATATCGAAAAACACCGTTTAGTTACCGTGGGAGATGAATCATGAATTTTGCAACTCCAGAACAAGTGTTCACTGCCCTTGGTGATGGCAAGGACGTGTATTGGTCAGAGGATGGTTCAAGCGATTGGACTCCTTTGAACCAAAAGTCACAGCTTAACTTTTCAGACTTGTACTCAGGCTTTTTAAAGTTCCGAGTTGAGGATCTTCCGAAAATAAACATGCCGATTGAAGTTACTGACACACAGTACTTTTCAGCCTTTGTACGACATGAGGGCAGCTTTGAAATTTACCGTGTGGGCACAACAAAAACACGTTTTTATGCACTAAAGCTGAAACGTAATGTGCGCTCTGAAAACTACTTTTCAAACATTGATGTATTTGCAGTTAACACTGACGGTAGTTTGAAAAAGGTGTTTAGAACAGTTGCTAATGATTGGGTATTTAGTGCTTTGGAAACGGCTCGCAAGGCGAATCGTAACCGCGAATATAACCAAATTCTGCAGGATGCAGGCTTCTTTTCCAGTAAAGAATATGGCGACCACAGACGCAGAAGCCGCCGCATGGGAGGAATGTAATCATGGCATTACCGATTATTACAGCTGACCAGCCGTTAATTGTTCAGGCGATCATTACCTACATCTATGCGGATCCTGGTCTTGGTAAAACTTCTATGGGTTTTACAGGTGACAAAGCCATATCTTTTGACTTTGACAAAGGCGCACATCGTACTGGTGAGCTACGTCGTGGTGCCGTGGTTCCTGTTCAGCAATGGTCTGATGTTGCAAATATCACCCTGCAGGATTTAGCACCGTATAACACTGTTGTGATTGATACCGTGGGTGCAATGCTTGAAAGCATTAAAACCCACCTACTTGGCAACCGTGAAAACCGTCAAAAGGATGGCTCACTTAAGCTTAAGGCGCAGGGTTTGGCCAACAACATTTTTACTCAATATGTGAACAACTTGGTCAGCTCGGGTAAAGACGTTGTATTCATTGCCCACGCATCAGAAGACAACTCGGGCGACCAAGTTATTTACCGTCCAGACTTAGGCGGTAAAAACAGAAATATGCTTTATCGCATTGCAGACATCATGGGTTATTTGACCACTGTCACTACCAGTGAAGGTAAAAGTGCACGTGTAATTAGCTTTAAGCCATCCCCTACTCACCACGCTAAAAACTCAGGTGCTTTAGGGGGTGAAACGGGCGAGGTTTGGGTACCTGATCTGAAAGAGCACCCGCGCTTTTTGGCTGACCTAATTAATCAAGCCAAGGGTCATATCAACACACTAACCCCTGCACAGCTTGAAGAGCAAAAGGCTCAGCAAGACTTGGGTAACTGGGAGCAGAGCTGCAATGAAGCAAAGCATGCTGGCGATATTAACGAACTGACCGCTTCTTTGGTTAAAGAGCATCGTTACTACGAAGTTATGCGCAAAACTCTACTTCACCATGCAAAGCGACTGGAATGCACATTCAACAAAGAATTGAACAAATGGATTGGGCCAAAAGAGTTTTTAGGCATCACGGATGAACAGCGCGATGAACTCCAAGACTTACTTGCCCAAAACAATGTTGATGTTATGACGTTCTGCGAAGAACAAGGAATTGACAGCCTTTTAGCAATCAATGCCGCTGACTTCCAGGCAGTAAAAGCACACATCATGAATAACTTTAAAGAGGCCGCTATTGCATGAACGCAGTAATTTTAGACACCGAAACTCACGACATGAACGGATATCCGATTGAGATTTCGTATTCGCCTTGCGACTTTGTAGATGGCGCTTTGCACGTGGGGCATGAATTGAATTTTGATGAATACTTTTCATGCCCAGAACGTATCTCTTTTGGTGCGATGGCAGTGCATCACATTTTGGAATCCGACATTGCAGGCAAGCCAAGCTATGAAACATTCCGCCTGCCTACCACAGTCAAATACATGATCGGTCACAACATTGATTATGACGTTGCAGCGGTTAAAAAGTGCGACCCAAAAATTGAAGTGAAAGCAATTTGTACTTTGGCTTTATCGCGCATGTTATGGCCAGACGCAAGTCACTCACTTGGCGCCTTGTATTACCAAATCAGTGAAGACAAAGAAAAGGCTCGTAAGCATTTACGCAATGCTCATAACGCGAAATATGACATTTACTTCACTGGTGTATTGCTTGAGGTGTTGGTTGGCGAGCTGGGCATCAAAGATATGAACTCGCTTTACATGATGTCTGAAACAGCGCGTATTCCGAAAATAATCACATTCGGCAAACACAAAGGTACTTACATTGAAGACCTGCCAAGTGACTACAAAGCTTGGCTACTACGTCAGGATGACTTGGATCCGTATGTACGCAAAGCGTTAAAAGGGTAAGAACATGAAGAAAAATTATGTTTGGAGCTACAAGGCTAAAGTGCAAGGCGGCCGTGGCTACATCACTGGGCAAGTTGAAGCGCCCAATTACAGCCAAGCTGAACAAATGGTTATTGATGACAATTTATTGGTGGATTCGGTTGAACTGAAATTATGCCGCAATGTGAAACCAACACAAGAGTTTGCAGCATGAAATACACATATTCCTCAATTACCCGCACCTTAACTGTGTGTGGGACCAAGATGACACACATATTTAACAACGTGAGTTTAGGTGAAATTGAAAGCCTAATTCTTGACGCAAAATTCAAAGAAGCGAACTGGAGAGAATAATGAATTCAGCTGCTGATATGAGACGCTTTCATGAGCAGACAGCTCTACAAAAAGCAAAAGACAAGGTAATTGATGCTTTAAAGAATGACCCGCTTGGCTTATCTGCAAACCAATTAATGACTGTTTGCCGCTTGAGTATCAAGACAGTGAAAAACATCCTAGCAACGATCGATGTGAAAGAAGAGCATGGTGTTTATTTCCTGTCAGGTGTGGCTAAAGCAGAAATTTCAACTGAGCCACAAGCAGAACAAGTCACACCTGTGGTACGGGGAAAGGTTCATGATGCAATTTTGCAGTACTTGCATGACTTCCCTGCTGGTTTAACAAAGCCTGAATTGATGGCTGCTTTGCAACTGAATGACAAGCAATTCACCAATGGCATTTATAAGCTCAATAAAGATGGTGCAATTATCCGTACTGGTAAATTCGGCAGCTACAAATACCAATTAAAAACTAATGGCCAAGAAATGAATACTGAAGTTATTGCGGCACCAGCTGCTGAAGAAAATGTGATTAGTGTGCAGCCTGTTGTAGAAACACCAGCTCAGGATCCACAGCCTAGTGAGCCTGATGCCATCGCTTTATTAAAAGACCAGGTTAAAACAGTGGTCACACGTAAAAGTGAATTGACTATAAAGCAAGACCAACTGAGTGAACTTTTATCAAGTGTATTCGGTTTAAACACAGTCAATTTTTGTGTTGAAGGTAGCCGTTTAGTGGGTGTGCATCTTTCTCAAGAAGAGGTGGCGTGATGGATTTGCAGAAAGATTTCTTAAACATGCAGATAGCATACGAAAAAAACTGCGCTATTCGCTGTAACTGCTCCTATGAGGAACTCAAAGCTCAGCTTGATAGATCGGAGTCCTTATTTGGCACTCGGTATCTGGAAGGAAGCCCGCGTCATGAAAATTGGCTGTTATGGGTAGAGGCTTGGCAAGCAGCCAAAGCCCAAGCGATTCCTAATGGGTTTACGGTTGTTCCTATTGAGATAACTCCCAAGCAGATTGAAGCATATATGAAAGGTAAGGTTTTCCCCGCCTCAATGGGTGAACATAGAAAGTTTGTAGAGCGCTTATCAAAAGATTACAAAGCCATGATCGAAGCAGCGCAGGAGTAAAAAGTAATGGGAATGCTTGGACGATATGAAGCGCACTTTTACTGTGATTGCTGTAATGACTTTATGGAAGTTGGCGAATACGAAACACGCAGTGAAACAGTAAAAAATGTGAAAAAGTTTTGGCTGCTTCGCAAGGATGGTGTGGTTCTTTGTGAGAAGTGCAAGGAAATCGAAAACCTCACCTTAATCCCCGAATACAGCCGTGAAGGAGGCGCATGGAATTGGAAAACACATTTGAAAGCACAGGAGCCAGCCAATGATTAAAACTAAAATGCAATTGGCGCATGAGATGGCTTTAGCAATACAAGGCACAAAGCTGCTTCATGATATGGAACTTGTTTCTGATATGGCTTGGAAATACGCCGATGCAATGCAAGCCGAAGTAGATAAGCGTGAAAAAGAGGAAGCAGCGCAAAAACGCAAAGAAATCCGCGAAATGTTAAACGCTCCAAATACATTTGTTGAGCGTGAGGGGCAGCATTTTGATGATGTGTGCAGCGATGAAATGCAGGCGCAGCGAGATGCTGAATTATATGGAACTGGCTTTTTGAAAGTAACCTATGATTCTAATGGGGTTAAGTATGAGAGGTTAGACCCAGAAACAATCTCTATGTGTTCTTCTAATATTGGCCTTGATAGTCAGGTTTTGAAAGAATGGCAACCCGATTGGAGTCAAGCGCCTGAGTGGGCAAAGTATTGGGCAGTAAGAGATGGTAGCAAAATGGCTTTATGGTGCATCAATAAGCCAACCGTAACAGACGATTGCTTTTTATCTCATGGCGGTTGTAGTCCCGCCCCATCATTCGGCCTAACAGGTAGTCGCATCGTGGAGCGTCCAGAATGAATTTAATTGAACAGATTGGTGGGTATGGGAAGGCTAAAGAAATTGCTTTTGATCCATTGCACCCACAAATGACGCATGTATCAAATGATGGTCGCCACTGGGTTAATGAGGAGTTCTCGCATATTCCAGAGATTCAAGAACAGATACCCACAATGATTAGAATTAAGGATATTCGAAAAGCCCTCCTCGAATACCGCCGCCAGCACAATATTTTTGAGGAAAGCGACAATATCGTATTCATTGATGATTTTATGCACGGTGACTTGATGACTGTTGCATGGACTCGAAAGGGTGAAGTGTGGATGGATGAGGGCGCAAAACGCTGCACCGACCTTTCCATGATTCGCCACGCCACAGATGCAGAAATCAAAGCGGGTAAAAGATTGGAGGTGAATCAATGACAGCAATGGCAAACATGGGCAGCTTGGTTGTTGCCCTGCCCCCTGCGGATATTTGGCTTACAGATGAACAGGCGGCAGATTTTTTGGGTTATGCGGGCACTTATTTCAAAGCATCTATTATTTGCTTAAAAGGATTCCCAAAACCAAGATACATTACAGACAATTCTAAAGGTCGCAGATGGAACTTAAAAATGCTATCTGATTGGTTGAATGACAGACCAGAGGATTTGAAAAAAGCCGTAGGCAGACCCCGCAAAATATAGCGGGGTTTTTCTTGTTTAAAATATGGATTACGCCAATATTACGCCAAAGTAGATATAAGTTATTGTTTTTATAGTATGTATTGGTGCGCTCAGCGGGACTCGAACCCACGCCACAGGCTTCGGAGACCTGTACTCTATCCAGTTGAGCTATGAGCGCGCGCTGCACATCATAACAAAAAATTGCTGAAGGTAAAGCAACTATATATAAGTTACG
The DNA here is from genome assembly GCF_013418795.1 of Acinetobacter sp. YH12120. Lineage (NCBI taxonomy): Bacteria > Pseudomonadati > Pseudomonadota > Gammaproteobacteria > Moraxellales > Moraxellaceae > Acinetobacter > Acinetobacter sp. YH12120. The sequence goes on from NZ_VPBI01000004.1 coordinate 127,134, forward strand.
TATTTTTATGCTTATGCTTTAAACAATGTTCCAAACTTGCAACATAGAATTCCATCTAACTTACTTGGTTTATTGGCGCAGATCGCTCACAATAGTGGCTCTATTCCTCAAGTGAGAATTTCATGACTGATGCATTGACGTTAAGGGACGTGTCAAAGACCTATCGAAATGGTTTCCAAGCACTGAAAGGAATTAATTTGACCGTTCCTGAAGGCGAGTTTTATGCCCTACTTGGACCCAATGGTGCAGGTAAATCTACAACCATTAGCATCATCAGTTCTCTTACCAAAAAAACTGCAGGTACCGTCGAAATTTTTGGGCATAATCTAGATACCCAACCATCCCAAGCCAAGCAATGTTTAGGGGTAGTACCGCAAGAATTTAACTTTGGTCAGTTTGAAAAGACCTTTGATATTTTGGTCACACAAGCAGGCTATTACGGCATCCCTAAAAAAGTTGCCGAGCAACGTGCCGAAGAATATTTAGAAAAACTGGGTTTATGGGATAAACGTGCCACTCAAGCGCGAATGCTGTCTGGCGGTATGAAACGTCGTTTAATGATTGCACGTGCCATGATGCACGAGCCGAAACTGCTTATTTTGGATGAACCCACTGCAGGTGTAGATATTGAGCTGCGTCGTTCAATGTGGGATTTCTTGACAGAAATGAATGATAAAGGCACTTCAATCATTCTCACCACCCACTATTTAGAAGAAGCGGAAATGTTGTGTCGTCGTATCGCGATTATTGATCGTGGTGTGATTAAAGAAGACACTTCAATGAAAAACTTCTTAAACCAGTTAAGTGAAGAATCTTTTATTTTTGATTTAGCTGAACCGATTCAACCCATTCATTTAGATATTATTGGTGTACGTTTCAACCTAATTGATGCAGTGACCCTAGAAGTTACCATGGATAAAGCTCATACCTTAAATGATTTATTCCAACTTTTAGAAGCGCAAGGCATTCGCGTGCGCAGTATGCGCAATAAGTCCAACCGTCTAGAAGAGTTATTTGTCAAAATGGTCGAAAAGAATTTAGATGGAGCTGCGCAATGAATTTTACCCAACTGCGGATTGCACTCTATACCTTAGTGCATAAAGAAATTCGTCGTTTTATGCGCATTTGGCCACAAACCTTGTTACCACCTGCTATCACCATGAGTTTGTACTTCGTGATTTTTGGTAATTTGGTCGGTTCGCGTATTGGTGAAATGGGCGGCTTTAGCTATATGCAATTTATTGTGCCCGGCTTAATTATGATGGCAGTCATTACCAACAGCTATGCCAACGTATCTTCAAGTTTTTTTAGTGCAAAATTCCAGAAAAGCATTGAAGAACTAATCATGAGCCCTGTACCTTTGCATGCCATTTTATGGGGCTATGTTTTGGGTGGTGTTAGTCGTGGCGTATTGGTCGGTATTATTGTCACCACCATGAGTCTATTCTTTACCGACCTTTATATTACCAATTGGTTTGTTACCATTTATACCGTATTAATTACGTCCTTTTTATTTTCATTAGGCGGTTTTATTAATGCTGTTTATGCCAAATCATTTGATGATATTTCTATTATTCCAACTTTTGTACTGACTCCACTGACTTATTTAGGTGGTGTATTCTATGCCATTAGTGCCTTAAGCCCTTTTTGGCAAAATCTCTCTTTAATTAACCCTGTGGTGTATATGGTTAATGCTTTCCGTTACGGCATTTTAGGACATAGTGATGTCAACGTGACGATTTCATTATCTGTGATTACACTATGCTGTGCAGTGCTTTATGGTATTGCCTATCATTTACTTTCTCGTGGTTCAGGAATGCGTGAATAATGAGTGTTGAACAATCTCTTCTTGGTAAAGACACCAATTATCCTACAGAATATCAACCCGATATTTTGTTCCCTATTTCACGTGCTGCTGCACGTGAAAAATATGCAGATGTTGAGGGAATTCAACTCGGGCAAGACTGGTGGCACGTTTTTGAAATTTCGTGGTTGAATGCCGCAGGTGTTCCACAGGTTGCGATTGGTCGGATTACGCTACCTGCTTCATCACCTAACCTGATCGAATCAAAATCATTAAAGCTCTACTTTAATAGTATGAACTTTACTCGCTTTCAGTCTGAAGCCAATTTCATTGAAACTGTTGAGCATGATTTAACGGCTGCAGCACAAGCACCTGTTACGCTAACTTTATTTAAGGTTGATGATTTGGCAATTAGCCAACCTGAAGGTATTTGTATTGATCAGCTCACGCCTGAGCGTTTAGAGCAGCATCCTGACCCAAGTTTATTGCAATTCGATTTAGAACAAGCGGAAGATATAGAGGTACAACTTTTCTCACATTTATTACGCAGCAATTGTCCTGTCACAGGACAACCTGACTGGGGCACGGTTTTTATCCGTTATCAAGGCAAAAAACCTTGTTATCGCAGTATTTTGGCTTATATTATTTCTTATCGTCAGCATAATGGTTTCCATGAACAATGTGTGGAACAGATGTTTGCAGACATCTGGCAAAAATTCGCACCAGAAAAACTGATGGTATATGCAACCTATACACGTCGTGGTGGTTTAGACATTAACCCTTGCCGTGTATCGGACTTAACATGGATGCCTCGCCCTATTCGTTTAGCGCGACAATAACAACATTGAGGTTGAACAATGCCATTTTTTGGATTCATTCCATCTGCAGAATTATTAAATACAATTGAAACTGCACAACAGAAAAAAAATTCAAGTGAACCGCTGTACCCGCTTCGTGACAAAACAGCACTCATGATTAATGATGAAATCATTGATGCAATTTTAACGGAGTTGGTACGCCGTTTTCCTGCCAGTGATAAGCGTGACACTGCCGAAAAACTTGCGGGTTATATCAAATCTACCGTTGCGGTATTGCTTAAACAATTATTAAGCAAAGCACCAAATGATGTCGTCAAACAATCGATTGAATTTTCTGAGCGTAGTAGCTTTAAAGATGCGGCAGGCAATGCACGCATCGGAGAAACACTAGATGCGAGTTTGGTGACCAGCCTTAAACACAACTATGCCGAAATTCAAGCAGGCAATGAAGTCAATAAAGCGGCTTTAACTGAACTGTATAAACAGTTCGCAGAAGCGACAGTACGTCACTTTATGAGCGACTTTAATAAAACCTTAGATTTAGGCATGATTAAACGTAAAGCTGCAGATATCGGTGCTGCTGCGGTAATTAAAGCCGTTCATATTGCTGTTGATAAAATCATTCCAAATCTTAACAAAGAAGAGCTGATGGTATTAGCGGAATATCACGACACTTTATTCCATCCTTAATATAGATACGTACATACATCTTAATCATGTAATGAACTGACAAAATGCCTGATTTCGATCAGGCATTTTTATTCGGAGAATAAATACTGTCAAATCTGTCCGTTTTTAGACAATTGCAGCAAGTTTTTGTGATGCGTTTTAACTTTGTTACAAATCCTGCGCGCTTTTTACACATTCTTTGTCTATTTTTGTATAAGTTTTTACAAAGCAAGCGCGCTTGAATGCTATCTTAGCCGCTGACTTCGCTTTAGCGCTTTAAGGTCAATCTAAGACCTCTTCTTCTATATAAGTACAAACTTATTTACTGCATATAAATAAGTTGTGCAAATCATCAATTTGGAATTTTGCCCAATATGTTCAAACTTGATTTTTATAACAAACTAAAACGTGTTTCTTTACTGATCGGTGCATTTTCTATCACCAGTTTCTGTCAGGCCAATGATTTTCAGCAACATCCGTCTTATGCCAGTTTTAAACAAAAAACGATGCAAACTTATGGCTTGAGCGAAGCGCAAGTTGACTGGGCAATGAATGGTTCTAAAAATTTACCCAATATCATCAATATTATGAACCGTCCAGGCGAAAGTAAGCCTTGGTATGCCTATAAAACGAATTTCCTTGCAGAAAGCACTATTCAGCGTGGTGTACGTTTTAAACAGCAGTATGCAGATACACTCAATCGTGCTGAGCAGCAGTTTGGTGTGCCACAAGCCATCATATTAGGTATATTGGGCGTAGAAACAGGCTTTGGCAGCAATAAAGGTTCATTTATTACTCGTGATGCTTTAGCAACGTTAGGTTTTGGCTACGAACGTCGTGCTGAATACTTCAAAGATGAACTCGCTGCACTCATTGCATGGTCATATAAAGATGGTATTCCAACCTCTTCTGTGGTCGGCTCTTATGCAGGTGCAGTCGGCTACCCTCAATTCATGCCAAGCAACATTCCAAAATTTGGGGTGGATTATGATGGCAACGGTCATATCGACCTTCGTAATTCAGCAGTAGATGCGATTGGCTCAATTGCAAATTACTTGGCACAGCATGGCTGGCAGCGAAATCAACCCATTGCATTTGCAGCACGTTATACAGGTAACAATCCTGACAGCGTGATTGCCAAAGATTTAACCTTACCTACACCTTATGGTGTCTTAAAATCGCAAGGCATCGCACCGCTGAATCCTATTGTACAAATAGATGATCTGGATTTGGTGAATGTCATTCAATTGCAAGAGAATTATGGGCCAATTTACTATATTACTTACCCAAATTTTCAGGTGATTACGACCTATAACCGCAGCCGTATGTATGCAACTGCGTTATGGTTACTCGGTACTGAAATTGCCAGCCGATAAACCCCACACCCAAACCAAACAAGTAAAGTCAAGAAATATTTTTAACAATTTGATCACAAAATCATCTTTTTAAATATATTGTTACAATATTGATTATTTTTTAATCAAACAAAGTTGTTTTTTGGTACTTTTTGTCATTATTTTCGTATAAAGACTAGACACCTTTGGTAAGGGATGAATATTATCCATTTCGTCAAATGTAGTCAAAAAAGTGAAATTACAGACAGGATTACCACTATTTCAATCAGTTAAGAGCGAAATAAGTTAAAAATTCTGTCTTCAGGAGTTCAAACCATGCATAGTTCACTTAAATACTTACTTGCACTTTCTGCAGCTGTTGCCCTAAGTCAGTCGCAAGCTGAAATGGTGCAATCATCATTCAATAATGATAATGAGTCATCTAGCCTTGCTGCACGTGTACTCAATAAAGAAGCTCAAAGTTTTAATTCACATTTCTCAAATTTAAACAGCCTTTCAATCACCGAACGTTCAGGCGACCAAATTCGTCGTCAAACGATTGCAGCGAAAATTGAAATTCCTGCAGAAGAGCCTTCAGTGATTGAAAAGTTAAATACAGTGGCATCGAACACTGTACGTAAATTTAGCCAAACAGGTATGGCATCTTGGTACGGTCGTCAATTCCACGGTCGTAAAACTGCAAGCGGTGAAACGTTCGACATGAACGCAATGACTGCTGCACACCGTAGCCTGCCGCTAAACTGCTATATTCGCGTAACCAATAAAAACAATGGTAAAAGCGTTGTAGTTAAAGTAAATGACCGTGGTCCATTCCATGGCAACCGTGTACTCGATCTTTCTTATGGCGCTGCAAAACAATTGGGCATCACCAATGCAGGTACTGCCAAAGTAAGCATTGAGCGTATTGACGGTCCAAACTCTTAAGATTCGCTTACACGACTTCACATTTGACTTGAAAGCCACAGCAATGTGGCTTTTTTAATGCCTGTAAGATTTACAGTCATCCCATGCATGTCTGCACAAAGATGATCCACACAAATTTTGTTGCCACTTCATTTTGAAAATATGAATACTGTTTTGACCGCCTCACTGTTCTCAGTTATATTTTAGACAGTCAAACAATAACAACGGATGATCGGTCTACAGGAGTAGCACATGAAGACAGTAAGCGAGTGGCTTGATGAATACAGCGAGAGCCATCAAAATAAAACCAATAAATTAATTCACTGGGTGTGCGTACCTACGATCTTTTTTTCGATTGTCGGCATCTTGGCGCATTTCAGCGCTTTACTAACAACATTACTTCTGGTGCTCAGTTTTATTTTTTATGCACGTTTAGACTTGGTTCTTGCAGTTGCAATGGCAGCATTAATGCTGGTAATGGCATGGCTGATTTATGTTTTGCCTGTTGGAATGGGTTTTTATATCGCAATTTTTGTTTTGGCGTGGATTGGGCAGTTTTATGGTCACAAAGTTGAAGGGAAAAAGCCTTCATTCTTCAAAGACCTCCAATTCCTTCTCATTGGCCCAATTTGGTGCATGGATGCGTATTTAGGTAAAATCCTACCCTCTTGGAAAACACGTCGTAAAAACAGCATTATGAGCATTTAAACGCTATATCCTATTTTCATTATCGGAAGAACCGTTATTGATAGGTTCTTCCTTGATGTTTTAACCATCCGCCCACGTGTTTGTTTGCTGGATCATGATGCGTCCAGTGAATCACCCCACCCTTATCTGAGTATTCATATTCACCAAAAAACTCAACAGTATCACCTTTTGCAATATTGGTAATTCGTGGTGCAAGATCAATATTATGTGCAACCAATACAGTTTGCCCATTATTCAGTTTTAAAATAAATTTTTGATGACGTGAGCCTTCGTTGTCATCCGCTAACACTGCAATGACCTGCCCACTCGCACGGACTTGTAAATCGCTCTGTTTGCGCTCAAACGCACGTTCAATCAGCTGAACACCCTGAGCATCATCTTGCAGCGTATCTCGCTGTACGTCTAACTGCTCTTTTTCATCTTGTGATGTGCGAGCAGTGCTTGTAGTTGGCGCGCTTGATGTTTCAGACTGAAACTGTTGTAAATCTATGCCAAAAAATGCAGCAATTAACACCACAATAATTGCGCCAATGCTTAAATTCTTTTTATTTGCCATATAACCTCCTTGTTCTGATTCCACCCTATACGATTAAGTCAATTATTCGTAACATACTGATTTAAAATTAATATCTTTAATCTTCATCTCAATATTTATGCCACGATTGCATATTGCCAAAATCTATATTCACAAAAAAGCCCCAAAATAAATTGGGGCTTTCCTTACAAAATATTTTACCTTAAGTAAAAATTATTTTGCAGCAGCTTGAGCAGCAGCAACTTCTTCAGCGAAGCTCATTTCTGCTTTTTTCTCAATACCTTCGCCTACTTCGAAACGAACGAATTGAGCAACAGTTGTACCAGTTGCTTTTAATACTTCAGCAACTTTCTTCTCGTTGTCAATTACGTACATTTGACGATCAAGCGCAACTTCGTTCAAGTATTTTTCAACTGAACCAGTTACCATCTTCTCTACGATGTTTGCAGGCTTACCAGATTCAACTGCTTTCGCTTCTGCAATTTCTTTCTCTTTAGCGATAAGATCAGCAGGAACTTGTTCAGCAGTAACAGCAACTGGGTTGAATGCAGCAACGTGCATTGCAATACCTTTACCAGTCGCAGCATCACCTGTGTAAGAAACAACAACACCGATTTTTAAACCGTGCTTGTACACAGCAAGGTTTTCACCTTCAACGATTTGTGCACGACGAACTTGGATGTTTTCACCAATTTTTTGAACAAGTGCAACACGTGTTTCTTCAACAGTTGCGCCATCTTCAAGTTTAAGTTCAGCAATTTTAGCAGCATCAGTTTCGTTTGCAGCAAGAGCAGCAGCAGCAACTTTCGCAGAGAAACCAGCAAAGTTTTCGTCTTTTGCAACGAAGTCAGTTTGACAGTTTACTTCTAAAAGAATCGCTTTGTTGCCTTCTTGAACGATTGTGATTGCACCGTCAGCAGCAATGTTACCTGCTTTTTTAGCAGCTTTTGCTTGACCAGATTTACGAAGGTTGTCAATCGCTAATTCGATGTCACCGCCCGCTTCTGTTAATGCTTTTTTACATTCCATCATTGCTAGACCAGTACGATCACGCAATTCTTTAACCATGCTTGCTGTAACTGCAGTCATGTTTATCTCCTAAAATCGGTAGAAAATGAATTCTTTTTTTAACAGAAACGGCCCAGAGGGTGTCTCTTGGGCCGTCTGCATACATGACGCTTACTTTGCCACCATCACATGTCGCAAAAATGACAAGCTTACGTCAAAACGCATTAAGCCTCAGAAGCAGGAGCTTCTTCGCCTTTTGCTTGAGCATTGGCTTGAGTTTGAGCGTATTCTTTACCAGCAATGATCGCATCAGCCATTGAAGAAGCGTAAAGTGTTACTGCACGGATCGCATCGTCGTTACCCGGAATAACGTAGTCTACGTTGTCTGGGTTAGAGTTTGTATCAACGATACCGATTACAGGAATACCTAAGTTTTTAGCTTCTTTAATTGCAATTGCTTCGTGATCAACGTCAATTACGAATAATGCGTCAGGTAAACCACCCATGTTTTTCACACCGCCTAAAGCGCGCTCAAGTTTTTCCATTTCACGGCTACGCTCTAAAGCTTCACGTTTAGTAAGCTTAGCAAAAGTACCGTCAGTAGACTGAACTTGAAGATCTTTTAAACGGCTGATAGATTGGCGAAGTGTTTTCCAGTTCGTCAACATACCACCTAACCAACGGTGATCTACATACGGTTGACCAGCGCGTTGAGCTTGTTCACGGATGATTGCAGAAGCAGCACGTTTTGTACCAACGAACAAAACTTTGTTCTTTTTGCTAGCCAATTGGTTTGCAAAGTTCAAAGCATCATTTAACGCAGGAACAGTGTGTTCAAGGTTGATGATGTGAATTTTGTTACGCGCACCAAAGATGTATTGACGCATCTTTGGGTTCCAGAAACGTGTTTGGTGACCAAAGTGTGCGCCAGCTTGAAGAAGGTCGCGCATGCTTACGTTGTAATCTGCCATTTTCTTTACCTTAAATGTTTGGGTTAGGCCTCCATATATCCGCATTCTCCACCCCAAAGGGCACCCAGAGTAATGTGACGATATATGTGCGGATTTTTAATTTCCCTTTTACCAAGCTCTTTGAAACATATTCATAAAAAGCATTTGATAAAATGGGCGGCTATTTATACCATAGTCACACACAAATTTCCAAAAGTTTTTAAAGATCATGAACACAACTTATCAAGCACCTCGTCGACTCATCAAAACCGCAGAAGATATTGAAAAAATGCGCGTGGCAGGACGACTGGCGGCAGAAGTTTTGGAGATGATCAAAGCACACGTTAAACCAGGCGTTACTACGCTCGAACTGGATACGATTTGCCATGACTATATTGTCAATCAACAACAAGCTATTCCTGCCTGCTTAGGTTATGGTGCTGCTCCGGGTCGTCCAGCATTCCAACACACCATTTGCACATCGGTTAACCATGTGGTTTGTCACGGTATTCCGTCAGAAAGTAAAGTGCTGAAGAAAGGCGATATTTTAAATATTGATGTCACAGTCATTAAAGATGGTTTCCACGGCGATACCAATATGATGTATATCGTGGGTGGTGAAACTTCCATTTTAGCCAATCGTTTATGCAAAGTTGCCCAAGAAGCGATGTATCGCGGTATGGCAACCGTTAAACCCGGTTCAACCATTGGTGATATTGGTCATGCGATTCAAAAATATGTTGAATCTGAACGCTTTAGTGTCGTGCGTGAATATTGCGGTCATGGTATTGGGACGACCTTCCACGATGAGCCACAAGTATTGCACTATGGTCAAGCCAACACAGGCATGATTTTAGAAGAAGGTATGACTTTTACCATTGAACCAATGGTCAATGCAGGCGTATGGCAAACCAAATTACTTGGCGATAAATGGACAGTGGTGACCAAAGACCACAAATTATCGGCACAGTTTGAACACACCATTTTGGTCACCAAAGATGGCTTGGAAGTGCTAACTGCCCGCCCTGATGAAGATTTATCACGCTTTACTGCATAACGTGTTTGCAGCCAAAATCTGTCATTGGCTAAAAATTTAACCCGTATGTCAAAAAGATCAGTTCCGACTGGTCTTTTTTATTAATTTCAACGCATACAATTTCTATAAAATCTTTTTATTTCAAACCAATAGAACTTTAAAGCCATCCAATAAAACAAGCATTTTCACGTATTCAACAGTTTTGGATTTAACAAAACACCTGCACACTTTTCCAGTTATTCACAAAAGTTTAAAAAAATATCTTGTAAAAACAACAGTTTTATTTTCCTACACCATTTCATAATGCCTCACATAACATAATCGCAAATAACAACAAGCACAATGGACATGGAGTTCCGTTATGAAAAAAACCTTATGCTGCCTTGCAATCAGCAGCTTACCAATTGTGAGTTATGCTAATTCACCCTACTTCAGCTTACAGGATGGCGATGGTTTTAAACGCTTTTCTGTTTCGGTGGGAGCATTGCACGTTATGCCGCAAGGCAAAGCACAACCGTTCCAAGTGGGTACTGCTGTAAAAAATGGTGAAGTAGCGAATAATGGTGCCATTAAAGTTGATACTGTTATAAATAATTTAAATGGCGATGTTGATCAGACTCTGCTCGCAAATGCGCTTAAAGCGATTGGTACACTGTCTGGTGGAAATTTGAGTGCTGGACTCAGTGGAACTTCAGCAATCAATGGCTTAGAAGGATGGAGTAACCCTGGTACAGGTTTAGAAGCCGATGATGTCACCACCCTCGGGATTATGAGTAACTATTTCTTTACCGATAATGTCTCTTTTGAAGTCAAAGCTGGGATTCCCCCAAAAGTCGATTTACAAGGTAAAGGAAAAATCTATGCACCTTTCTCTGCCATCGCAACGCCACAACTTGCTAACTTGCCGTTAGAGTTTATGAATATTGATTTGAAAAATAATATTTTCATTACCGATTTAGAAGCACATGGCCCTGCTGCTTCTGCCCGTGCTTGGACACCTGCATTTGAGTTTCAATACCATTTTGGCAAAACAGGTGTAAATAAATTCCGTCCTTATGTCGGTGTCGGGTTAATGTATGCTTATTTTAATGAATTAGAAATTAACCCACGCACTGAACAAGATCTGATTGCCGCAGGTCACATGATTGCCAATATTAAAGAAGGAAAAGCGGGCGCATCTTTAGAAGGCACACCAAGTGCAGCCAATCCTAAAGTTGAGTTAGATGCGACCGATGCGTTTGCGCCAGTTGCGACTGTAGGTTTTACCTATGACTTCAATGAAAAATGGTTTGCAGTTGGCTCACTATCTTATGCACACCTTAAAAATGAAACCACCATTACGGTGACCGATGCCAAACACGGCGAATTAATTCACTCTAAAGCAGATATTGAAGTGAATCCAGTGATTGCCTATGCAGGTTTTGGTATGCGTTTTTAAGCATTAATAGCAGTCTTTGATCAGTCCTATTTAAGACGATAATCCCCTTCACTTAATCCTTCTCCCACAGGGAGAAGGATTTTTCAATATCCATTTGGCTTGTAGCTCATGATCATTTTTTGCTTAGAATATTCAAACTAATATCTATAACCAAATTTTATCATTTGATGAATTTTATTTTATCGCGATCTGCGGCTGAATCGACTACCATAACAAGCTGTTAGCCATACGTGGATGCCTTATGTCGAATGCTCAATTTTCCAAACCTCTAATTTATATGTTAATTGGAAGTGCCATTATTTTGGCATTATCGCTTGGGGTTCGGCATGCATTTGGTTTGTATTTGGTGCCTATGAGCCATGAATTTGGCTGGGGACATAATGTCTTTAGTTTAGCCATTGCCATGCAAAACCTAATTTGGGGTGCAGTCCAACCCATCACAGGTGCTTTTGCAGACAAATACGGTAGTAAAATTGTAGTTGCAGTTGGTGGCGCACTGTATGCACTCGGCTTATTGCTCATGGCCGTCAGCTCGACAGGCTTATTGCTAAATTTAAGTGTGGGTTTAATTTTAGGTTTGGCACTTTCTGCAACCTCTTTCCCTGTGCTACTTTCTGCAGTAGGTCGCGCTGCTCCTCCAGAAAAGCGTAGCCTTGCAATGGGTATTGCCAGTGCTGCAGGCTCGTTTGGGCAATTTATCATGTTGCCATCGACCTTATTGTTATTACAAAGTGTAGGTTGGTCGGGCGCATTAATTGTCAGTGCGATTTTAATTGTCTTGATTGTTCCTTTGGCATGGATGCTCAAAGCACCCATGTATCAAAACCCTAATGCAAGTTCAGTCAGCCAACCCGCTTTAGGCTTTAAACAAGTTTTGGTGATTGCCAAAAACCATAAACCCTTTTGGTTTTTAGCTTTGGGCTTTTTTGTCTGTGGTTTTCAAGTGGTGTTTATCGGGATTCACTTACCTAGCTACTTAATCGATCATGGCTTTAATGCAACCACAGGCACAGTTTTTCTAGCACTCGTGGGTTTATTTAATATTGTAGGCACTTATACGGCGGGTTGGTTAGGTGGTCGCTATTCCAAACCACACTTGCTGATGTGGCTTTACGGACTACGCGGTATCGCCATTATCGCCTTTTTAATCCTGCCTTTAAGCATCTGGACAATTTATGCATTCGGGATCATTATGGGTTTGTTGTGGTTATCTACAGTGCCTTTAACCAATGGTATTGTGGCAAATATGTTTGGAATTAAATACCTGACCATGCTCAGTGGCATTGTGTTTTTCACACACCAAGTCGGCTCTTTTTTTGGTGGATGGCTTGGCGGTTTAAATCACGACCTGACAGGTAACTATAATGTTATCTGGATTGTTTCTATTGCTTTAAGTGCGTTTGCGGTCTTGGTCCATTTTTGGGTAGATGAGGAGCACGTCATTCATGATTAATTCTTTATTGAATTTTAAAGTATTGCTCACACTCGCAATCACTGCCCTTTTTGGCTTGTCGATTTTTTTATGGATGCAAACGCCACAACTGTTTGAATATTTTAATCAGGCGTTTTGTGCGCATTAAAACCCAATCTCTAAAATATTAAGTCTATTTTGCTATTCAAAATTCCGCTTTAGACATGGAGCGTCTTATGCAGATTCAATTGCATCGTGGAAGACTGATTGACCATATTCATCTTGTGGTGAGTGACCTTGAAGCAAGTCGAGCATTTTATACCGCCATCTTGGCAGTGTTGGATATTCCAGTTATGGGAACAGCCAATGATCACTTTTGGGCAGATGAACTCTTTATCTCGTCAGTAGAAAGCCCTGCCGCACAAGGTACACTCACTGGGCGTCATCATCTCGCCTTTCAAGCTAAAAATCGTCAAATGGTCAATGCTTTCTATCTTGCAGCATTGGCGCATGGTGGTAGATGCAATGGCAAACCTGATGAACGTGCTTATCATCCTGGTTATTATGCAGCTTATGTGCTTGATCCTGATGGTAACAATATTGAAGCTGTTTTTCATGGCGAAGCACAACGCAGTGCAGCATCGGTCATGATTGATATTTAATACTCTATGTTCCACAAATCAACTTTCCCTCAATGCATAAATTTTCCTACAGCAAGGCAATAAAAAACACCCCACAAGAATGATCTTATGGGGTGTTCTAAATTTTCTATTTTGCAGTCAGCAGAATCTGCTTAAAACAAACGATTCATCCCATTCAAGGTCGCCACACGATACGCTTCCGCCATGGTTGGATAGTTGAATGTGGTTTCCACAAAATACTTAATGGTATTGTTCGGGCTGTTCATCACCGCCTGACCAATGTGGATAATCTCTGCCGCATTATTACCAAAGCAATGCACACCCAATACTTCTAAAGTGTCACGGTGGAATAAAATCTTCAATTCACCCACTGTATCACCCGTAATTTGCGCACGCGCTAAATGACGGAAAGATGCCTGACCAACTTCATAAGGAATTTTTTCTTCCGTCAATTCCTGCTCAGTTTTACCAATCGAAGAAATTTCTGGAATGGTATAAATACCTGTTGGAATATCGGTCACAGGCGCAACATTTTCTTCGCCACTCATATTTGCACCCGCGCAACGACCTTGGTCATAGGCAGCTGATGCTAACGAAGGCCAACCAATTACATCGCCCGCAGCATAAATATTCTCTACTTCGGTTTGATATTGATCATTGACTGTTAACTGACCACGGCTGTTTGGCTTAAGTTCGACATTTTCAAGACCTAAACCATCGGTATTACCCGAACGACCGTTACACCACAAAATCGCATCGGCTTTGATTTTCTTGCCACTTTGCAAATATAAAACCACGTGATCATCAAAAGTTTCTAAATGATCAATTTGCTCATTGTGGCGAATCAGCACCCCTTGCGCACGCAAGTGATATGACAAGGCATCTGAAATTTCATCATCCAAATAGCTGAGCAATTTGTGCTGAGTATTAATCAAATCAACTTTATGATCTAAACCAATGAAGATGGATGCATATTCACAACCAATCACACCCGCGCCATAAATAATAATTTTTTGAATCGAGAAATCCAAATCCAAAATTTTGTCTGAATCAAATACACGTGGATGGTTGAAATCCAACATTTCTGGACGATATGGACGGCTACCTGTCGCAATCACAATTTGCTGACACATAATGGTTTCTTTAATGCCATCTGCACCAAATACCAAGACCGTATTTTTATCTTGGATATAAGCACGACCATGATAAATCGCAATTTCATTACGGTCATAAAAGCGAGAGTGCGTTTCAACTTGCTGCTGAATAACTTTATGCGCACTTTGCAACACTTGCTTCATGGTGAACTGACGCCAATCGCCCATTTTTTTAAACATTGGGTCACGGCGATAACGGATAATATTCGACACTGTCTGACGCAATGCTTTACTTGGAATGGTACCCACATGGGTACAGTTACCGCCAAGCTGCTCACGAACATCTACAATCGCAACACGCTTACCAGATTTGGCAAGTTTCATTGCCGCGCCTTCACCCGCAGGGCCTGAACCGAGAACAACCGCATCGTACTTCACGAAAGTTCCACTAACGACCTCTTTTTTACGTGGCATTCAACGCTCCTTTTCTTTAAATCTGTCTTTTCAATGGGCTATATTATGACGTAAATCTTTTGAATTTTCTGTATTTACTGTGCATATATTACGTGATAACCACATTTTTTATATGAATATCGTTTTTACCCAATTTAAGCACAATTTCGTTATAATAACCGTCTTATGATGAAGTTAAGGTGACATTTTACTTTTGCACTTAGATTCGGTTTAATCAGACTCTATTTCACGTAAAATCTAGCCTACACTAAATCTCTCCCCTTTCAAAAACAGTGGAAAAGTTGAATATGTCTGCAAACCGTAAACCAGAACAGGGTGTCAAACTTCGTGGTGCTGAAAAAGTCGCACGTATTCCTGTAAAAGTTGTTCCTACGGTTGAAACGCCTCGTAAACCTGACTGGATTCGGGTCAAAATGACGGCACCAGAAGAAGTTCAACGTATTAAAACCACTTTGCGTCAGCAAAAATTGCACACCGTTTGTGAAGAAGCCGCTTGTCCAAACCTTCCAGAATGCTTTGGTGGTGGTACAGCAACCTTTATGATCATGGGTGATATTTGTACCCGTCGCTGCCCGTTCTGTGATGTTGCGCATGGTCGTCCAAATGCACTAGATCCTGAAGAACCTCGTCACATGGCAGAAACCATTGCCAACTTAGGCTTAAAATATGCCGTGATCACCTCTGTAGACCGTGATGACTTGTTAGATGGTGGTGCACAACATTTTGTCGATTGTATTAAAGAAGCCCGCTCTTTAAGCCCAAATACGTTGTTAGAAATTTTGGTACCAGACTTCCGTGGTCGTATGGATATTGCACTACGCATTATGACCGAATGTCCGCCAGATGTTTTTAACCACAACATTGAAACTGTGCCACGCTTATATAAAGCCATGCGTCCGGGTTCAGACTATCAGCACTCTTTGAACTTGCTGAAAATGTTTAAAGAATATTGCCCAGATATTCCAACCAAATGCGGTTTGATGGTAGGTATTGGAGAATCTGAAGAAGAAGTTATTGCACTGTTAGATGATCTTAAAGCGCACGATGTAGATTATGTGACCATTGGTCAATATTTACAGCCATCTAAAGAACATGCGCCAATTGACCGCTTTGTAACACCTGAAGAATTTGAGCGTTATACAGCGCATGGTCAAAAGTTAGGTTTTAAAAATATTTGGGCTGCGCCAATGGTACGTTCAAGTTATTTTGCAGACCGTCAATATTATGGTGAACCTGTACCAACAGTACGTCGTAAAGCCGACCCTGCTAAAAAAATTAGCGTGCAAACCATTGAAGCTTAACACTCGCTTATTTCAAAATTTGCGATAAAGCTAAAACAGCCCCGACTTTATGTTCGGGGTTTTTTATACCTTGTGGATATATTAAAAATAGATAGATGTGAATATTTTTTGATGGTCTACGACCAAGTGCGCATGGTGTCATCGCCATAAATTGTTAATCTATGCACTTAATCTATACACCGAGCTCAAACAATAAAACAGGGATAGTAAAATGTCACAACAAGACTATGACAATGGCTTAAAAGTTCGCACTGAAGTCATGGGCGAAAGCTTTGTAAAACGCGCACAGGACAACACTGTACCATTTACCCAACCTTTGCAGGACTGGATTAATGAACATGCATGGGGTTCAACTTGGCAACGTGAAGGTGTGTTACCACGCAAATATCGTTCCTTAATTACTATCGCCTTTTTAACTGCTTTAAAAAGCCCGACAGAGCTTAAAGGACATATTCGTGGTGCGCTAAATAACGGGGCAAGTGTCGAAGAAATTCAGGAAGTCTTGTTACACAGCTTGCCTTATTGTGGCGCACCTGCAACTCAGGAAGCTTTTCGCGCAGCGTTGGAAGTTTTGGCAGAACATACTGCAAATACTTAAACGCAATCTAAATCAAAAAATATAAACGCTCGACATTTCACTAAAACTATTTGGTGAAATGTCGGTAGAGTTGAGTTTTAAATCCAATACACATTAAAGCTATAAAAGAACTCATTTAACTCAAAGCGCACCTGATAACCCAAATCAGTCAGCTGTGCCGATAAATTTCGAATATCTTCTAAAGGTAAATGTTTTGGCAGCACAGTAAAAACTGCGGTATTGCCCTGCTTGGCATTCTCTTCGATTAAAGACGCCAAACGCTGCTTATATAATTCAATATCTAGCTTGGCATGATCTGAATAAACTTTTGCTTGTTCAGCAGTTAAAAAATTTGCCATCTTATTGTTCTCATTATGACCATGTTTAACATTCAGCATATTGAAACTTGACGATATGGCTCAAGTGATTTTTTGTTATTGTCTGCATAAACGCATGATCAATTAACCCTAATTTTTAAAAAAAATCACACCGAAGATGGCTTTTTCCCAGCAGACCTTTTAGGCTATCGCACAATCTTATGTTGTAATTTTGCTGGATGACATTATGTCAGAATCTGTTTCAATCTCCCCTGCGCTAATGAACCGCGCCATTGCAGGACAAGCCGATGCCCAATTTGAAGTGGCGGTGCTGTATATGCAAAGCGATTTTAATGAAGATATTGAACTTGCCGAACAATGGGCGCTCAAAGCTGCCGCAAACGGACATATCGAAGCCATGTATTGGCTTGGTGAAGGCTATACCGTATATGCCAAAGATGTTCTAGAAGATGACCCTGAAGATGCTAAACAACATTTTGAAGATGCTTTTGTCTGGCTCAAAAAAGCCAGTGATGCAC
Source organism: Acinetobacter sp. YH12120 (assembly GCF_013418795.1). Lineage (NCBI taxonomy): Bacteria > Pseudomonadati > Pseudomonadota > Gammaproteobacteria > Moraxellales > Moraxellaceae > Acinetobacter > Acinetobacter sp. YH12120. The sequence goes on from NZ_VPBI01000004.1 coordinate 144,712, forward strand.
AACACCCTGCCGCTATTTTAGAGTTGGCAGGCTACTACCGTCGTGGTGATGTGGTTGAACAAGATGTCGCTCGCTCTGTGGCATTGGTACAGCAAGCAGCAGAATTGGGCGAAGTACAAGCCATGCGTGACCTTGCTTTTATTTATGCAAATGCTTTGGGTGTAGATGCTGACGAAAATAAAGCTGAATATTGGACACAAAAAGCCGATGCAGCGGAGTAATTTATTTGTCTAGCCAATCAATTGATGGGCTAGACAATTTTTGCATGACTCGAATCGTCATTGAATAAAGCTTAGACTTTGAATAACACTTAGACTTCGACCACAATTACTTGTCTGCAAATGCCCTCTTGCTGACGCTGTTGTTCAAACACAGCCGCAGGCATCGGCTCAAAACTGTCAAAGAAACAAATTTCAGCATCATCAATAGAATATAGCAATGAGTGATTGCCCACGCCTTCTAAAGTGTCGTAGTAGACAATTACAAATTTATTTTCATCAAATGCGTGCTGAATTTGCTGATAGCCGATTGCCGCCAATACAGGCAATTTAAGCTGTTCAGCTTCGGCATAACTTAACTTTTCTGCATCTTGTAAATCTGGGTCAGGGTCAGTATAAAACTGCACATTAAAGCCAAACTTTTTCAGTCCAACAGCCAAACCAATTGTGGTTGTGCCCTGCTCTGGCGTATAACCACACACTTCAATCAATTGTTGAATATCGGCATCAATTCCTAAGTGTCGTAGCAACATCCACACTGCGTAAATCCCGCCGTTGGCTTCTAAATTTGCCAACTCTTGAGGAAGCTCTAAAGCCATCATTCAATCTCAAAAATATGTTTGTAGTGATAATAAACAAAACATGATTGGAACTGAATCAATTTCCAAGTACAATATCGCGCTAGTCGAGGGATGCTGCGACGTTTTACAGGCACGAAATGTAAAATCGCCAGGCTCGACCAGCATAGCAACGCGTTTGCTATGCAAGAAACGGCATCCGCGAACTGAATGATCAATTGTTTTTTATAAGGAGATCGTGATGAACGCGGTTAATGCTTCATTTACAGATTATAAAGTTGCCGATATCACACTAGCTGATTTTGGTCGTAAAGAAATCAAACTTGCAGAAGCAGAAATGCCAGCCCTTATGGGTTTGCGTAAGCGCTACTCAGCTGCAAAACCTCTTGCAGGCGCGAAAATTCTCGGCTGTATCCACATGACCATTCAAACTGCTGTTTTAATTGAAACGCTAGTTGAATTGGGCGCAGAAGTTCGTTGGACTTCTTGTAACATCTTCTCTACTCAAGACCACGCTGCTGCAGCAATTGCTGCTTCAGGTGTGCCTGTTTTTGCTTGGAAAGGCGAAACTGAAGAAGAATATGTATGGTGTCTTGAACAACAAATTAATGTAAATGGCACACCATGGGATGCCAACATGATTTTGGACGATGGCGGTGACTTAACTGCACTTGTTCACGAAAAATACCCTGCATTATTAGAGCGCATTCACGGCATTACTGAAGAAACCACTACGGGCGTACAACGTCTAATTGAAATGTGGAAAGATGGTTCTTTAAAAGTGCCTGCAATTAACGTCAACGACTCTGTGACTAAATCTAAAAACGACAATAAATACGGTTGCCGTCACTCACTCAACGATGCGATTAAACGTGGTACAGACATGTTATTGTCTGGTCGTCGTGCATTGGTTATTGGTTATGGTGATGTAGGTAAAGGTTCTGCACAATCTTTACGTCAAGAAGGCATGATTGTTCGTGTTTCTGAAATTGACCCAATTTGTGCAATGCAAGCATGTATGGATGGTTACGAAGTTGTATCTCCGTACAAGAATGGCGTACAAACAGGCAATAAAGCAGACGTCAACCTAGAGCTTTTAGAAAATACTGACTTGATTGTGACTACAACAGGTAACTATCACGTGTGCGACGCAGCAATGCTAGATACACTTAAAGCAGGCGCTGTTGTATGTAACATTGGTCACTTCGATACTGAAATCGACACCAACTACTTACGTGGTTATAAGTGGGTTGAAGTGAAGCCACAAGTACACCAAGTGTATCGTTCAGAAAACGAAAACGATTATTTAATCTTGCTTTCTGAAGGTCGTTTAGTGAACTTGGGTAACGCAACAGGTCACCCATCACGTATTATGGATGGTTCATTTGCTAACCAAGTATTGGCACAAATGCACTTATTTGCAGAGAAATTTGCCGATCTTCCTGCCGATCAAAAACAAGCGGCAATTCGTGTTGAAATCTTACCGAAAAAACTAGACGAAGAAGTTGCTGCTGCAATGGTTGCTGGTTTTGGTGGTGTATTAACACAATTGACTCAAGTACAAGCGGACTACTTAGGTGTAGCTGTTGAAGGTCCGTTTAAATCGGATGCTTATAAATACTAAGTTTTTAATCCTTCTCCCTAACCCTCTCTCATAGGGAGAGGGAATGATTCATTGTTTAATGAATGTATTCGAGGGTAAGTCCTCTCCTGAGCAAGTTTAAAGCACTGCTTTTAAACCCAGCGCAAGAGAGGATTTAGGAGAGGTGAAAAAATATAAATAAGTATTTATAACAAGGATTTAATCATGACCAAACAAGTTCCTATTTCATTTGAATTTTTCCCATCTAAAACCGATGTAGGTGCAGAAAAACTCAAAGTTGTGCATCAAGAATTACAACTTTTAAATCCAGAGTTTTTTTCTATCACTTATGGTGCAGGTGGTTCTACTCGTGAACGTACTTTATCGACCATTAGCGACTTCAATGGCAAAGGCACACCTGTAGCGCCGCACCTGTCTTGTATTGGTGATGACAAAGCGCGTATTGCTGAATTGCTTGATATTTATAAAGCACAAGGCATTGACCGCATTGTGGCTTTGCGTGGTGATTTACCTTCAGGTCAAGTTGGTTTAGGCGAATTGCCGTATGCGTCTGACTTGGTACGTTTTATTCGTGAACATTCAGGTGATCATTTTCACATTGAAGTTGCGGCTTATCCTGAAATGCATCCACAAGCAGACCACTTTGATCAAGACATTAAAAACTTTGTCACCAAAGTAAATGCTGGTGCCAATGCTGCCATCACCCAGTTCTTTTTTAATCCAGATGCGTACTTTTACTTTGTAGAACGTATTCAAAAGCAAGGTGTGAATATTCCTGTTGCGCCTGGCATTATGCCGATTACCAATGCCAGCAATTTAATTCGCTTTGCAGATGGTACAGGTGCAGAAATTCCACGCTGGATTCGTAAGCAATTAGCAACCTATGGTGATGACACAGCTTCAATCAAAGCCTTTGGTCATGAAGTGATTATTAAACTGTGCGAACGCCTGATTGCTGGTGGTGCACCAAGTTTGCATTTTTACACCATGAACAACACCGAACCGACTCGTCAATTAGTGACAGATCTTGGTTTGGCTTAAGCTGTATTTTTCATATTTTATTGACTTGAACGAGTAATCCCTATGCCCCGTTTTTATATTGAGGCTGAATTAGCAGTAGATACGCAAGTTGAACTGACTGAAACAGTATTTCATCACTGGGTGAAAGTACTACGCGCACAAGTCGGTGAAACCGCCACCTTGTTCAATGGGCAAGGTGGTGAATATGAAGTGGAACTGGTTGAAGTTACCAAAAAAACAGCGCAAGTGCAGATTAAAAGTTTTAATCCAGACAATCGCATCCCAAGCTTTAGCGCCTTATTAGGACAAGTAATGAGCAAAGGCGATCGTATGGATTATGCGATTCAAAAAGCGGTAGAGCTTGGCGTGACTAACATTCAGTTGCTCACCTCTGAACGCTGTGAAATGCGCTTAAAATATGACCGCGATCAAAAAAAATTAGATCATTGGCAAAGCATTGCCATTGCAGCCTGTGAACAATGTGGCATGAATATCGTACCGAAAATTTTAGCCCCACTACGTTTAGAGGACTGGCTGAATAGCGACCTTCCTGCCACCAAACTAGTGTTAGCACCGAATAAAGATCAAGTAGATGTACTAAACAATGCCAGTAAAGATTTAGCTTTATTAATTGGGCCTGAAGGTGGTTTAAGCGAAGCAGAAATTAGTGCTGCCAATGCCGTTGGCTTTCAAAACTGGTGTATTGGCTCTCGGGTATTACGCACTGAAACCGCCCCTGTGGTTGCTTTAGCTCTCTTAAATTATCGCTTGGCTGAGTAATTTATCCGTTTTTACAGAAATCGATTGCCAATAACATTGCAATTTATAAAGTACAGGATTAATCTCGAACAATATATTAAAAAATTTGCATAAAATTTAAACACAAAACAGCAATATTTTATGCATGAACGTGATGTTATTTAAGAAAATATAAATGTTGGAATCATTTAACTAGATTTTGGGGAAGTATGTCAGACGCTCAAGATGAATTGTTGCAGCAATACTTAGATGCTGCGCAAATCACCAATACCATTCGGCTTATTCGATTCTTTTTGGTCAGCATCCTGATTGTTTGCCTGTATGTGTTTTTTATTTATCAAATTTCTTTCTCACATTCATCACCCTACCTCAATATCTGGTTTATTCTCACTGAACTGACCATTGGTTCGTGTTTACTGCTCACAGCAGTTCACTTTAAAGCGGGACAATATCAACTCCAACAAGCACATCGTTGGTTAAAATTGGTGTGTTTCTTGATCGGAACAGCAATCGCGGTTGGGGTAAGTTTACTGTATTACTTTTTACCTCAGCAAAACCCTGAACTGAGCAACTATGAAGCGATTATTTTAGCGACCTTATTAATTATTGTGAGTCAAACCTTTGCCCTCACCTTTTTAACGCAGCGCTTGAGTTATTTTTGCTGGGTATTCATTCCAGTGATTACACCCTATATTGCCGCACAGTTTTTAGTTCACTCCGAAACTTCCGCTTTCTTTTTTCTCGCGACAAATTTTGCCTTAATTACCTTACTGATTTGTGCCAATACTTCAATGCACATGCATCGTCGTTTATCGAGCGTCTATTTTAAGAACGACCAATTCAAAAAAGCCGCAGAGCAACAAGTCGGCTGGACAGATCAACTCTGCCAACAATTACAAGTTGAAATGAACAAGTCCAAAGATATTGAACTTCAACTGCAATTTAACAATCAAATGCTAGAACAAAAAGTAAGAGAACGTACCTTTGACTTAGAACAAACGCACCAAGATTTAATCAATCAACAACATAGTTTAATTTTAGCGCATGAAGCCGCAGGTCTAAAAGCATGGGACTGGAATATACGGCAACGCAGTATTGTCTTTGGTGGTGGCGCACAGCAAACTCGTTTAGAGAATACCAAACAGCATCGGAATAAATTACAGCAACTGATTCACCCTGATGATATTCCGCACTTTCACCAAACCATGAAACAACATTTACGGGGTCTAACTGAACGCTATCAAGCCACATATCGCGTACAACATAGTTCAGGTCAATGGTATTGGGTGCATGATATTGGTCGGGTGATTGAGCGTGATCCTGTCACCAATAAACCTTTGCGCATGGTGGGGATTCGCCGTGACATTCACCAAGAACGGATTGGGCAAGAACGCTTAAAACTCACTGCCAGCGTACTTGAACAGGCAGCCGAAGGTATTTTTATTTTAGATGAAAACTTACGTTATATTGAAGCCAACCCATTCTATGCTCAAATGAGCGGATTTAAACGCGACCATATTTTAGGCAAATATCTGTTTGATTTGGTCGAGTCCCACAAAGCACATCAACGCATTACGCAAGAAGAAATTCTTCAACAATTGCTCAGCACAGGTAAATATGATGCTGAAATGAATACAAGATTCCGCTCTGGTAAAGAACTCGCAGTTCGTGTGCATATCAATGCCGTCACCGATGAGCAAAACCGCATTATTAATTATATTGGGATTGTGTCTGATTTAACCGAACATAAACTACAAGAACAGCGTCTATCCTATTTAGAAAATTACGACCCACTGACCGACTTGCCTAATCGCTTTTACTATAATTATCAACTACATCAATATCTTATTTCGCAGCAAGATTCATTGCAGCAATTGGCGGTCATTCGACTCAATATTGACCGTTTCAGACCTTTAAATGAATATTTAAGCAATAATGGTGGCGATGAATTACTCCGTCAAGTGGCGCAGCGTTTACGCATCACCAATGCCGAAGCGCTGTTTGTCGCGCACTTAAATGGCGATGATTTTGCAATTGTGTATGAAATTTCTCATATTCGCCCTTCTATACAGCAGCACTGTGAACGCATCGCCAAAGCCTTTAATTTGCCGTTTAATGTGCAGGGACAAGAACATATTATTACCCTGTCGATGGGGGTTTCCCTCTATCCTGAACATGGACGCCAGCTGGATTATCTGAATAATTGTGCAGAACAAGCCTTGTCTGAAGCCAAGCGTTTGGGTGGTAATACCGTTAAATATTACGCTTTAGACAACACCAAACTGCTAGAACAAGATGTGCATTTAGAGCGTGACTTACGCCAAGCCATTAAAAATGATGAGTTAATTGTATATTATCAACCTAAAATTGATTTCCATAATTATCAGGTAGTTGGGTTTGAAGCATTGGTGCGCTGGAAACATCCAACCAAAGGCATTATTCCACCGAACCTATTTATTCCTATTGCGGAACAAACCAGTTTAATTTCCGATATTGGTCGGGTTGTAATTCAACAAACTGCCAAGCAAATTCGTGAATGGAATCTGTTAGGTTTTGATCATATCCAAGTATCGGTTAATGTAGTTGCACAACAACTGCAACGTGGTCAATTGCTGCAAGATTTAGATGATGCGATTAATACCTATCAAATTTCAGGTGCAAGCTTAGAATTAGAAATTACCGAATCCTCTTTAGTGGAAAACTCCACAACCGTGAAGTCTTTATTAGATGAAATTAAACAACGTGATATTCATATCGCCTTAGATGATTTTGGTACAGGCTATTCTTCACTTTCTTACTTAACAGACTTCCCAATTGACAGTTTAAAAATAGACCGTAGCTTTGTTTCTAAAATTGGAAATACCAAACAAGAAGCCATTGTTAGTGCCATGATTGCTATGGGCAAAGCCATGGGCATGAGTGTGGTGGCTGAAGGGATTGAAACTGAGCAACAACTGCAATATTTGCAGAATTTAAATTGTGATATTGCGCAGGGGTATTTATTCTCTAGGCCTTTGCCTGAAAGTGAAGCGACCCAATTTCTAAAAGCCAATTTAGTATCGCGCGCTTATCGCTCCTTAATCTGAAACTAGACCCAAAAGCTCTAAGTTTGTTCTAAAAATAAACAGTGACGTCTGTGCTAAGGGGGCAAGTAATGGTATATTCGATAAGATTCATAAAAAAACCACCAGCATCGCTGGCCAACTTGTCACACACGAGATTCAGATGGACGATCAATCATTAAAACAGCAGGCACTTTACTATCACGAATTTCCAACACCAGGAAAAATCAGCGTTACTCCAAGTAAGCAGCTGGTCAACCAACGTGACTTAGCGCTCGCTTACTCACCAGGTGTCGCAGCACCATGTTTAGAGATTGAACGTGATCCTTCAACAGCTGCACTTTATACCGCTCGCGGTAACTTGGTTGCTGTCGTTAGTAACGGTACAGCAGTATTAGGTTTAGGTAATATCGGTCCTTTGGCGTCTAAACCTGTGATGGAAGGTAAAGGCGTACTCTTTAAAAAGTTTGCTGGTGTCGATGTATTTGACATCGAAATTGCTGAAAATGATCCAGACAAAATTGTAGATATTGTTGCAGCACTAGAACCAACTTTTGGTGGTATTAACCTTGAAGACATCAAGGCACCAGAATGTTTCTACATTGAGCAAAAACTTCGTGAACGCATGAATATTCCTGTGTTCCACGATGACCAACACGGTACGTCAATCATTGTAGGTTCTGCCCTACTCAATGCCTTGTTACTTAACGGCAAGAAGATTGAAGAAATCAAAATCGTTGCTTCAGGTGCAGGTGCAGCCGCACTGTCTTGTTTAGACCTGTTGTGTGCATTGGGCGCGAAAAAAGAAAATATCATTGTTGCAGATTCGCGCGGTCTAATCACCACCAAACGTGAAGGTTTGGATGACTCGAAAAAACGCTATATGCAAGACATTGAAGGAACGCAACTTGCTGATGTAATTAGCGGTGCGGATATGTTCCTTGGTCTTTCTGCAGCGGGTATCTTGACCAAAGCTATGGTCAAAGAAATGGCTGAAAATCCAATTATCTTTGCTTTGGCTAACCCAGATCCAGAAATCTTACCTGAACATGCGCATGAAGTACGTCCAGATGTGATTATGGCGACTGGTCGTTCGGACTACCCGAACCAAGTTAACAACGCACTTTGCTTCCCGTATATTTTCCGTGGTGCATTAGACGTTGGCGCAACTACCATCAACGAAGAAATGAAAATTGCTTGTGTACACGCAATTGCACGCATGGCACACATTGAAGCAGATGCTGCGACTTATGGTGAAAAATCTGCATCATTCGGTCGTGACTATTTAATTCCACGTCCACTTGATCAGCGTTTAATTCTTGAAATTGCACCTGCAGTTGCTCAAGCGGCAATGGATTCAGGTGTAGCAAGTCGTCCAATTCAAGACTTCTCTGCATACCGTCAGCGTTTGTCTGAGTTTGTATATAACTCGGCATTTATGATGAAGCCTATTTTTGCTCAAGCAAAAACTGACCCTAAGCGTATTGCTTATGCAGAAGGTGAAGACTTACGCGTACTTCGTGCAGTACAAATTGCAGTGGATGAAGGCTTGGCTAAACCAATCCTTGTAGGTCGTACCTCAGTGATTGAAGCGAACATCAAAAAGTTAGGTTTACGTCTTGAACATGGCGTGAATATGGAAATAGTAGACCAGGAAAGCAACCCTAACTACGAAAAATTTGCAGATGATTACTACACCATCATGCAGCGTAAAGGCGTTACACCTGAATACGCGCAGCGTGAAGCACGTCGTCGCTCTACCCTCATTGCAGCAATGTTAGTGAAACATGGTTTAGCCGATGGTATGTTATGTGGTACTTATTCTAGCTACGATATTCACCTTGATTTCGTGAAAAATGTGATTGGTCTAAAAGAAGGTCGCACTAACTTCTTTACCCTTAACGCATTGATGCTTGAAGATCGCAACTTGTTCATTGCCGACACTTATGTCAACACTAACCCAACTGCTGAACAGTTGGCTGAAATGACACTTTTAGCGGCTGAAGAAGTACGCCGTTTTGGTATGACACCACGCGTTGCTCTACTTTCTCACTCAAGTTTTGGTTCTGACCAACAAGACTCTAGCGCACAAAAAATGCGTAAAGTCTTTGAAATCTTGAGTGAGATTGCACCTGAGCTTGAAGTTGAAGGTGAAATGCACGGTGATGCAGCATTAGACGAAAATATTCGTCAATTTGCTTTCCCGAACTCACGCTTCAAAGGTTCTGCAAACTTGTTGATTATGCCGAACTTAGATGCTGCCAATATTTCATTTAACTTGTTGAAATCGACTTCAGGTAACAATGTTACGATTGGCCCTATCTTGTTAGGTGCAGCAAAACCTGTACATATTTTGACTCCGACTGCAACGACACGTCGTGTTGTGAATATGACTGCACTCACTGTTGCTGAAATTCAACAAACAGCACAAGTTAAAGCATAAACCTATATTTCTGAGTGACTGACTCAGAATTATAGACTTGAGAAAACCTCTATTCTGTAGCATGATTGCTTGAAGAATAGAGGTTTTTTCATGCAAGTTTATTTAGTAGGCGGTGCAGTTCGAGATCACTTACTCGGGCATCCATATCACGAAAAAGATTATGTTGTGGTTGGCGCAACGCCCGAACAACTTTTGGCTCAAGGTTTTCAACCTGTGGGCAAAGATTTCCCTGTTTTTCTTCATCCTGAAACCAAAGATGAATATGCACTTGCTCGTACAGAGCGCAAATCTGGACATGGTTATCACGGTTTTGAATTTCATACCGACCCAAGCGTGACTCTAGAAGAAGATTTAATCCGCCGTGACTTAACCATTAACGCCATGGCAATGGATAGCGATGGCAATGTTTATGACCCTTACGGTGGACAGCAAGATTTGTGCAATAAAGTGCTGCGCCATGTATCCAATGCATTTGTAGAAGACCCGTTACGAGTACTGCGCATTGCCCGTTTTGCGGCACGTTATCATGCTTTAGGCTTTGTGGTTGCCCCTGAAACCTTGTTATTAATGCAAGAATTGGCAGAATCTGGTGAGTTACACGCGCTGACACCTGAACGCGTGTGGAAAGAAACTTCACGCGCCTTAATGGAAGCACGTGCCGATGTTTATTTTGAAACGTTGCGTGCCTGTGGTGCTTTAAAAGTTTTATTTCCTGAATTAGATGCTTTATTCGGTATTCCACAGCGTCCTGAATATCACCCTGAAATTGACAGTGGTGTGCACACCATGATGTCACTACAACAAGCCTGTCGTGCCAATTACTCACTCGATGTACGCTTTGCAGTGTTATTGCATGATTTAGGCAAGGCCTTGACCCCTGCCGATGAATTACCACGGCACATTATGCATGAAGAACGTGGGATTCGACCTGTAACGGAAGTGTGTGAACGCCTGCGCGTACCGACCAATACCAAACAACTTGCACTTGCTGTATGTAAAGAGCATTTAAAATGCCACCAAGCATTGAGCTTAAAGCCTGGCACGTTATGGCGCTTATTACAGCGTTTGGATGTCTTGCGTCGTCCTGAGCGTGTAGAAGCCTTTGTACAAGCCTGTGAATGTGACTCTCGTGGGCGTTTAGGTTTGGAAGATCGTGACTATCCGCAAGCGAGCTATATTTTGGAAGCGATTCAAGTGGTACGCAGCATTAAGGCGCAAGACTTACCTGCCGATGTCCAAGGCCCCGATATTGGTGAAATGCTGATTGAACGACGCATTAAAGCGATTGAGCAATTAAAGGCACGTCACTTGGCTGCTACTGCTTAGGCTATTTAAGTCTATAGAACGTCATTACATGCGTTCTTTGATCTATCATTCTTAACCTATTTAAGTCAGCCTAAATTTCTGATCGAAAAGCCGTAATCTTCTAAAATATAGAAGCTACGGCTTTTTAGCTCAAATAAATCCTTCTTGAAATAAGAAACTGTCTTTTGCTTTTAGGCAAGCTGCGCAGGAAAGCTAATCACTTGCTCTAAACGCATCTGCTCAGTTGCAATCATCAATAAGCGATCTATGCCCAAGGCGATACCTGAACATTCAGGCATGTTCGGCAACGCAGCCAATAAATATTCATCAATTGGCATCACATGTAAACCAAGTTGTGCGCGTTCTGCATTATCGGCTTCAAAACGAGAACGCAGCACAGTAGCATCAATCAATTCATCATAGGCATTGGCAAGCTCTAAACCTTCGATATATAGCTCAAAACGGGCTGCGACCAATTCCCCATCATCATCTGTTCTGGTTTTAGCCAAAGATGCTAATTCAGGTGGAAAATCGGTTAAAAATACAGGAGCATCAAAGCCCAAACTTGGTTCTACAAAATGTGAAAACAATAGGTCGATGTAGCCTAGACGGTCATCACCCAAATCCAGATGCAAACCCACACGATGACAGCAGTCTTTCAATTGTTGCAGACTTGCCTGTAAAGGATTTAAATCCAAACGATCCATAAATGCGTGTTTATAACTCAACACTGTTGGACGTACTTCGCCAAAGCGTTGTTTTAACGTCAGATTAAGTAAATCTGTCACCTCAAACATAAGCTCTTTCAGGCTAAATTCGGGACGATACCATTCCAACATGGTAAATTCGCTGTTGTGTTTACGTCCATGCTCATCATCACGAAAGACTTTGCAAATTTGATAAATAGCACCACTACCACTGGCCAATAAACGCTTCATGGCAAATTCAGGTGAGGTCTGTAAATAGTGCGTATGCAATTTGCCCTGCACATGGCGCTGTGCTTGTACTGAAGCCAAATGCACATCTGTCACTCCTGCCTGTGACAAAATTGGCGTTTCAACTTCAAGTACTTCACGTTCCGCAAAAAACTGGCGTATTTGTGCATACAATTGTGCACGTGCGCGCATGCTGTTTAAGTCGCAAGTTGGTTGATATTGGAGATTTGAACTCATGCTTGCGGGCCTCCGTGTGCTGCCCATTCACGACGCAGAGGATAGGTTTTTCTTAAATGATCAAAAGCCTGCTGCTCAACTTTGCCCGCTTTGACACAGGCACGTAAATTGGCATCATCCTGTGCAATATCATAAATTTGACTTAAATGTGCATGCAGACTATTTTTCAAATCTTGGGTTTTGAAATATTGCGCGCAGCTTGGCAATTGAGTTTCAAATTGTTTTGTGGCATCTAAACCAAAATTTTCACAAAAAGCCTGATAAATCATTTGTGTGCCGCGTGCCTTGCCTTCTAGGCTATACCCTGCAATATGCGGGGTTGCCAAAGCAAGCAAATCTAATAATTCTGCAGAGATTTCAGGTTCATATTCAAAAACATCTAATACCACTAAACGCTGAGTATGTTGAATATCCTGCATTAAAGCCGCTTCTTCTACCACTGGCCCACGCGCTGAATTAATCAGAATGGCTTGAGGCTTCATACATGCCAAACGCGCTGCATTAATTAAATGATGAGTAGGATGTTCACCAGTTTCTGTTAATGGCACATGAATGGAAATTGCATCTGCCTGTTGTAATAGTGCATCTAAGTCACATTGCTGCACATTGGGCAACTGCACAAATGGATCGTATGCGATGACATCCCAACCTAATAATTGTGCCATTTTGACCAAGCGCGAGCCGACATTGCCCAGTCCAATAATGCCAAGTTTAAAGTTTTGATTGGCATGTAGTAATTCAGGCTCGAGATGAAGCAATGCGGTAATCACATACTCACTCACCGCCTGCGCATTACAACCTGCCGCATTTGACCATGCAATGCCCTGCTGCTCGATGGCTGGGATATCAAGGTGGTCTGTGCCAATGGTCGCGCTGCCAATAAATTGAAGCGCGGTCTGTTGAATCAATGCTGCATTCACTTGGGTGACGGAACGAACTAGCAGCGCATCAGCATCTTGCACATCTTGATGCGTTAGACGGCGTCCAGCCTTGTGCTCTATTTCTGCCAAATCTGCAAAGAAATAATCGGTATATGCCAGATTTTCATCTGCAATGATTTTCATAACGCCATCCCATGTGTGTTTGCTTGTTTATGATAGCTTGAGTTGTCTAGGATGACTATGATTGTTGAGATTAATGCAGAATTGTTGAACAGCAAGCCGACGATTCATTTAGGTGGAAACATGCACGTCTATATAAAAGTTGCATATTCACAGCAAAAAAATCAGCCACCCGAAGGTGGCTGACTGCTATAGATTAAGCGAGTGAAATCTTAACCAATAAATTTACGCGCATTGCGGAACATACGTAACCATGCACCATCTTCAGTCCATTCTTCAGGTTTCCAAGAATGTTGAAGCGCACGGAAATTACGTTCAGGGTGCGGCATCATAATTGTTGCACGACCATCTTTTGAAGTTACGCCTGAAATACCTTCTGGCGAACCATTCGGGTTCATTGGATAATGTTGAGTCGCATTTCCGTGGCTATCGACATAACGTAAAATCACTTGGTTACCTGCATTTAAGGCTGCCAAATTAGCTTCAGGTGCAACGACACGACCTTCGCCATGCGCCACCGCGATTGGTAAAATCGAGCCTTCCATATCTTGCAATAATACAGAATTCGATTTTTCCACGCGTACATTAACGCTACGCGCTTCAAACACTTCTGAGGTATTACGATGGAAACGTGGCCACGCTTCTGCACCTGGAATGAGTGGTGCTAATTGTGACAACATTTGACAACCGTTACAGATACCCAGTGAGAATGTTTCTTGACGGTTAAAGAATTTCTCAAACTGGTCACGTAATTTCGGGTTAAACAAGACTGACTTTGCCCAGCCACCGCCCGCACCTAAGACGTCACCGTAAGAGAAACCACCACACGCAACCAAGCCTTCAAAGTCGTCTAAATCGACACGCCCTGCAAGCAAGTCACTCATGTGTACGTCAACGGTGTTAAAGCCGACTTTGTCAAATGCTGCCGCCATTTCTACATGACCGTTTACGCCTTGTTCACGTAAAATCACCATGTTAGGACGACGTGTGTTGATGTATGGCGCTTCAACTGGCTCATTTAAGTCAAATGTCGGTTGAGCAATTAAGCCTTTGTGGTTCTTATCTGTAATCAAGGCAAATTCTTGATCAGCAGTTTCTGAGTTGTCACGTAAACGCTGGATTTGGTGTGATACTTCACTCCAAGCCGTTTGCAAATCAGCACGCTCAAGCACTAAGCCATTTACAGCAAGTTGGTCGGTGTTATTAACTGTACCGACTACCGAAATTGCATCTTTCAGAGTAGATGCAGCAACTTCAGTAACTAAGTCAGCCCAATCCGCTTTAGAAATTTGTAGTACTGCACCAATTTCTTCAGCAAACAATGCCGCAACAGATTGATCTTCAAGCGCTACGCCTAAACGCGAAGCGAACATCATTTCTGTCACAGTTGCCAATAAACCACCATCACCGATGTCATGGTAAGCTTGAATCAAGCCGCGGTTATTCCAGTCTTGTACCAAAGCAAAGAATGCTTTGAATTCGTCAAAGTTATCGACATCTGGTGTTACTGAACCAATAGCTTTATAAACTTGCGCTAAAATTGAACCGCCTAAACGGAACTGACCTTTAGACAAGTCAATACGTACCAATACTGAATCGGTATTTTTCAATTCAGGGGTTAGTGTTTTACGTACATCGGTCACTGGTGCAAATGCAGTAATTACACCTGACATTGGTGAAGTTACAGATTTATCAACACCTTCGTCATTCCAAGTGGTACGCATAGACAATGAGTCTTTACCTACTGGAATTGCAATTCCTAGCGCAGGACACATTTCCATACCAATGGCTTTTACACCTTCAAACAAAGCTTGGTCTTCGACTTTTTGACCTGCTGCTGCCATCCAGTTTGCAGATAATTTAATGTCGCTGATCTGGTCAATTTTGGCTGACATGATATTGGAAATAGATTCTGCCACTGCCAAACGCGCAGATGCTGCAGGGTTTAATAAAGCTACAGGTGGACGTTCACCCATCGCCATTGCTTCACCTGTAAAGCCTTGCAAGCTGGTAGTGGTTACTGCTGCATCTGCAACAGGCACCTGCCATGGGCCAACCAACTGATCACGTGCAACCATACCTGTAATTGAACGGTCACCAATCGTGATTAGGAATGATTTAGAAGCAACAGTTGGATTCTTGATGACACGGTAAATCGCATCTTTCAGATCAGTAACTTGAGCTGCATCAAAATCATCACCTTGACGCTCAATGCTTTCATAAGAACGGCTCATGCGTGGCGTACCACCTAACAAGACCTGCATTGGCATATCTACAGCTTTGTTATTGAACAGTGGATCTTCAACCGTTAAATGACGCGCTTCTGTCGCTTCACCCAATACTGCAAACGGACAACGCTCACGCGCACAGATTGATTCAAATAATTCTAAAGAACTTGGACGGATGGCCAATACATAACGCTCTTGCGCTTCGTTTGACCAAATTTCCATTGGTGACATGCCTGGTTCTAAAGATGGAATCTTACGCAAATCAAGTACAGCACCTAGTTCGTGATCATTCACCAACTCAGGCATTGCGTTTGAAATACCACCTGCACCCACGTCATGCACTGATACGATTGGGTTAGCATCTTCCAAACGCCAGCACGTATCAATTACTTCTTGGCAACGACGTTCCATTTCTGGGTTTTCACGTTGTACTGAAGCAAAGTCAAGGTTTTCACCCATGGTTCCGCTATCTACAGAAGATGCAGCGCCACCGCCTAAACCGATCAACATCGCAGGGCCGCCTAAAACGATTAATAAATCGCCTGGCTGAATTGGGTCTTTTTCGACATGGTCTGGACGAATGTTGCCGTAACCACCTGCAATCATGATTGGTTTATGGAAGCCTTTTACTTCACCATTCACGTTTTGCTCGAAAGTACGGAAGTAACCATTTAACGCAGGACGACCAAATTCGTTGTTAAACGCTGCACCGCCCAATGGGCCTTCAATCATAATTTGTAATGGCGATGCCATACGTGAAGGCTTGCCATAGTTTTCTTCCCAAGGCTGTTCAAAACCAGGAATATTTAAATTCGATACTGTAAAGCCTGTTAAACCTGCTTTTGGTTTACCACCACGACCTGTCGCGCCTTCATCACGGATTTCACCACCCGAACCTGTCGCAGCACCTGCAAATGGTGCAATTGCAGTTGGGTGGTTGTGTGTTTCCACTTTCATAAGAATGTGGGCAGCTTGGCTCTTATATTTATAAACGTAGTGACCTGTTGCAGCATCTTTTTTCGGATAGAAACGCTGCGTATCAAAACCAACAATCACCGAAGCGTTGTCTTTGTAAGCCGACAATACGTCTGTTGGTGATTCTTTATAAGTATTTTTGATCATTTGGAACAATGACAATGGCTGTACTTCGCCATCAATTGTCCATTCAGAACCAAAGATTTTGTGACGGCAGTGCTCAGAGTTGGCTTGTGCAAACATCATCAATTCAATGTCATGCGGATTACGGCCTAACTTGATAAATGCTTCGGTTAAATAATCAATTTCTTCATCAGACAAGGCAAAACCAAACTCACTGTTGGCTTTTACCAATGCCGCTTTGCCTTCACCCAAAATATCAATGCTATTTAAAGGTTTTGGTTCAGTTTCAACAAATAACGCTGCAGCATCGTTAATGTGGTTAAACACACTTTCGGTCATGCGGTCATGCAATACTTGTTTTACTTCGTTTGAAACGTCTGCAATACCTTTTAAGGTAAACAAAACACCGCGTTCTAGGCGGTGTACAGGCGTATTACAGTTGGCAAAAATATCGGTTGCTTTTGATGACCAAGGAGAAATTGTGCCCACACGTGGTGTCACTAAAATTTGAACTTCATCACTTGCAGCTTGGCGTAATTCAAAAGATGCACCATCGTTTAAAAGCTGTAAAGCAGATTGCTGTTGTTGCTCGTCGAGCGCTTGGTCAAATAAATAAACCCATTGGCTATCGAAAGATTGAACAGAACTCATTGACGCTAAACGGTTTAAGAGTTGAGTTTTCTTAAAAGATGAATGTGCAGGTGCACCGGCAACGATAAACATGCTGATTTTGGCTCCACGGGCTGATCTTTTGGACCATGCCACAATGTGACTTGAAGAGAGCGCATATTCTACTGTGAAATGCCATAATCAGCTAGATGGAAAATGGTTTTCTTGGCGCGTTTCGGCAGTAAAACTTCCGAATGTTGATTTAAAGCCTCTATTTCAGATCAATGTATTCAAGATTCGTGCTTTAAATTGCACAAAGCACTCTCACTGTGGAAATTACTGAATGATTGATGCTGTTTTTATTTTCTATGCCATCTGTTTACACACAGATGCTCTAAAGATCAGGACATGACGCTCAACTTCCGCCTTGCTCAATATCAACTAATCAAAGCACCTCAAATTCAATACGTCGATTTTTCTTACGTCCTTGTGGCGTTGTATTGTCTGCGACAGGCTGATTAGAACCTTGACCTTCGGTGCTTAAATGCGTTATCGCAATACCTTTATCGATCAAATAATTTTTTACCGCGCCTGCACGTGATTGGCTTAACACTATATTTTTATGCGCATCGCCCGAACTGTCTGTATGTCCAACAATTTTCACTTTTTGGGTGCCAACTTGCTTCAATGCCACAGCCATTTCATCCAGAATTTTTTGCCCTACGTCAGTCAAAATTGCACTGCCCGATTCAAACTCAACAATCCTGTTTTTGAGCGCAGCATCCAGCATTTTTTGTTCATACTGACTCCCCGAAAGCTGTGTGTTCAAACGATAAGGCTGCTGTACCAAAGCCTGAAAATTTGCTGTCGTGGCTTGAATTTGATGAGCAGCATTCACTTTTCCTTTCAAATCAACTTGAGTCCCTTTCACACGTAACTGCCCTTGAGAAATCTTTTTTAACTCTGCTGTAATCATACGAGTGACTGAATCATCCCAACCATTCGGTGCAGCAACTGCACGGACTTGAATTTTATCTAACACCTGCGATTCACCATACACAGCTTGCATTTTCGCCAAAATGGCTTGTTTACTTGCTTCGTTTGGCACCACACCTTCTATAACAATGGGCGCTGCATAGATCAAATGACTTTGGACTAAAAAACACAAGCCAATAAGTAGACTTACGCGAATACGTTTTTGATTATTTTTCATATTTATTCATCTAAAAAAATTTTTCTAAACAGCTTTAATGCTTGGTTAAGATTTAACTGCCGCTGACAAAGTAATTGTTCCAATGTTGCAAGACCTGCATTTTGTTCTAAATAAGCATCAATCCAAGTGGCTTGAATTAAAGAAACCCAATGTTCACCCTGCATATTTTGAATAAATAGATCGCGCAGCGTCATGACATCAGCCCCCTGAAAATCAATGATCAAAATGGGTGCCTCAAAATGTAGTATCCCCAGCAAAATTTCAGTATGATGCGCGCCTAAAAACCGCCCGATCATGCCCATCCAAAATGCTGCGATTTCAAAGCAATATCGCGGATGATTCAGCGGTAAAATCATCACTTTGTTTAAACGACGAGTGCCATTTTTGAGGACGGGTTGCAGTAAAAGTCCCAACCCAATCATACTCTGAGCCAAGTCATTGACACTGATTTTCATTAATTGTGCCAATGAATGCGTGCTGTGTTTTTCATAAAAGTCTTGGTATTCTTCTGCACTCAAAAGTTGAACCCTATTCGGCAATTGATTCAACAGTTCAAATGACATATTGGGATCACAGATATTGCTTAAGACCTGATTGCGTTGCAATAAATCAGTCCAAATAGCTTTGTAAAAAAACGGCACAAATAATAACTTTTGACTCGGCTGTTCGACCTCAAACAACTGCCCCAGTAGCATTGGAAATGCCCGCCCCGAGCTATCTTGGCTCGCCTTTAAATTAACAGCTAAAAACATTGGTTCTGCTGGATGGGCAATCAAAAAATCTAAAGCAGGCAAAGTTGCATAACGCTGTTTAAAATCTGCGCTCTGCATGGCATGTTCCAGTGCATTACTAATCCACTGATCGAGCTGCTGAATGAGTTCCGATTGCCCTTTAGACTTTATAAAATCACCACGGGCAGGTATTTTTCCATAATATAAAGGTACGGTTTTTACTGCTTGCATACCCACCACGCCTTTTGCCAAGTGTTATTTCTCTTGATCATTGCGGAACGCCTCCCACTTGTGCAGACATTGTAGTTTTAGACTGCGTAGCCGCTGTTTGTGCGGGACTCATTGCTGTCGTTTGTGCAGCAACCACAAGAAGTGCTTTGGTCGTGGTGACTTGATCGACCAACTGCAACCCCACATAACCACGACTTGAACCAATATTGCCCGAGCTATGTCCGCTAATGAGTCGGAAATTCACTTTTAAAGATAAAGATGGTTCCGTTTTACTGACCCAAGTCATTTCAAAGTGACCGTTTTGCTCTTTGCGCTGTGCAGCATCAATTAAACGGTTAATGCCATATTCGCCCGGTGCTTCAAAAATAGTATGCGACTGACCGTTTAAATCGACTGCACTAATACGCACGCCGGGAATTGCGCCTGGATTGGGCCACACAAAGTTGACCCATTGTTGAATTCCATTTTCAAACTGCATTCGCTGACCATCAATATCGATGCTATACGATAAAAATTGTGGGTGTTGTAATGGATAAAATTGGAAATTGGATTGATTTGAAACAGCAGATGTTGCAGGCTGATCTAAACGTCCTGTTGCCATACCATGAATTGGCGCAACATATTGCGGAAATGCCATCACAAACTGAGGATTTAAATTTAAGCCTAAATCTTTCCATGTTTTTGAAGTTAAGACATAACCACGACGAATCAACAACGGATCTAAAGTGTCTTTGACAAAGCCAGCAATACTTCCTGTTTCACCAAAAATTTGTCCCATTTCCTGACTGGTTGCCTGTAAAGTCCCCCCTGAATGAAATGGATATTTCTGACCTAAATGTGTTGCAAACGGTTGATAGGCTTGAATACGCCATAATTTATTAATTTCATCTTGTGTCGGTACAATTAAACTTGCAAAAGATTGAGTTAGCGGTGTCATCAACAGTTTTTGTAATAATTGTTGGTCAGCCTCTTTTAAACCCACCATCATTTTTTCATCGACATATTTTTGCGTTGTATTAAAGACCGAGTTTTGATCATGGATGGTTTGTTTGAACAATGCCATTGCACTTGGTCCAATTTCCCCTGCCGTTTGAAGATCATTTAACTTGCTGCGCACCTGTGCAAGGTTGTTCATATACACATCAAACAGAGATTGATCCTGTAAATCGTCACGTTTACGCAGCAGTTGATAAAACATTTGGTATTCTTGAGAAATCGCACCTTGCGCTTTTAGAGCTGCCTGCGCTGCAGCTTTGTCATTAGATTGACGCAGCACTTTGTCTTTAAACCACGCCATAAATCCTTGTTCAGGCACAGCAAGTTCAGCTTGCACAATTGGATTATCCCAATTGGTTTCCACTGCAATACGTTGCAATAACTTGCGAATTGGCGAGTTTTGCGGCTCTCCCAACAAATCAAGCTGTTTCACTTGCTGGCTGAACTGATCTGTTTTGGCATAGTGAATACCATTTAGGAATTTCTTCCATTCACTTACATATTCTTGCTGATACAAGCTCAGCAATTGTTTACGGATTTGTTCAGGACTTCCTGAAAAAGTCAGATCATCTGACTGACGGCTATTGAGTACCCAATCTTTGCTGTCCGTTGGCTGATTGGCTGCCTGATCAATTGCTTGTTCGACATATTCACTCCACGCCTGCTGCGTAAAAATGCCAGGCAAAGCATGACTGCCTAAAACAATGCGACTGTGTTGCTCCCCCACAATTTGACTGACTGTTAGCGCAGGAAAACGTACTGCTGCACGCATTTTTATTTCGTTATATACCCGATCTCGTGCAGGCATTCCCTGAATGACCGACAACAGCACTTGACGAGTTTGATCGACCATTTGTGCATCACTTTCCAGTACAGGAAAATCGTCCTGATGAGCGAGTGTCATGGCATAAGACAGGATTTTTTCTGCCTGCTGAATCATGTCAGTACGTGGCATTTCCCCAAGATGAGCATCCAACCAAGTGCGCCAAAAACGTGAAATCTGATCACTTAAATGACTGTTCTCCCGATATTCAGGATTCGTCAGCATTAAATAAGCCTTTAACGCATTATAAGCATCTTGCGGATTTTGCACGGAAGGCTCTAAATATGGTTGAGTTTTCGCAACTTGCTGCGTTTTTGCATGTATATGATGCGCTTTGAGTGTTGCCGCATCTTGTTGGACACGCTGTAAGTATTGCGCGATATTTTGCTGGGTTGGCAACAATACAATCTGCTGAACGCCTTTTAGATATTCAACTTTGAGCTGTTCGCGTAACTTCTTGCCCTGATATAAGCCAAAACTGAACTTAAGTGGACGTTGTTCGAAAAACCCATCCAACTGTTGCAGACGTGCTTGTAAAATTAATAAGCTTTCGAGTTGTGTGGATAAAACCTGTCCAAAAGTTTTTTCCAGTCGTATAACTTGATCTAAGTCTGCCTGAACATCGGCAATGAGTTGTTGGTTATGACGATATGACCACACCCAAACACTGAGCAACAATCCAACACCAAGTAATGCAGCAGTAAACGCCATATATCGCTGACGTTTTTTCGCAGGATTAATATGTTGTTTCACCAAATGTTGATCACGCAAAATCACATTGGAAAACAAACCTTGTAAAAAATAACCATGATTTGGGGCAATCGAACTTTTTTCTTCGTCCTGAAAAGGGCTTGCAAGCTGCTGCAGTTGAAATTCTTGTGCAATACTTTCTGTCATCGGGCTTTCGATGCTGCATTCCTGTAAAGCACTGGTAAAATAAAAACCTCGAAAAACAGGTTGGAATTGATACGGATTATCTTCAAATAAAGTACCAATAAAACTTTTTAATGCTGGCTTTAAGGTTTTAAATTCCATCGGGTGAGAGTTATCGTTTGAAGGATAAAAAAAGAATAGGGATTCAGCCACAGGTTGAAACTTAATACGAGATCAAAGGGGTCAGTTTTAAATTGCCGTTGACAGAGTTCTTGAAAGGCTGGCAGGGCTATCTAGTCTGTGATGATTACAGTGGTTATAAAGCACGCTTCAAATCAGGCCAGGTCATTAAGGTGGGCTGCATGGCCCATGCACGTCGTAAATTCCATGAACTGCATGTGACCGGGAAAAGTCAGGTCGCTGAACAGGCATTAGTGCTGATTCAGAAACTGTATGCCATAGAAGCAGAACTCAGGAAAAAGACGGATGGTACAGCGGAAGACCGCCGCGAATACCGACAACAGCATAGCCAACCGGTGATGCAACAACTATATGAATGGCTCAACCAACATCATCTGACGGTGCCATCGAGTTCTCCCACCGCCAAGGCCATCAATTACACTCTGAAGCGTTGGCCAGCCTTAAGCCGCTATCTGGATGATGGCAATCTACCGATATGCAACAATTGGGTAGAGAATCAGATGCGTCCCTGGGCGTTGGGGCGCAAGAACTGGCTGTTTGCAGGTTCGCTGCGCAGTGGTCAGCGAGCGGCGAATATCATGACTTTAATCTAGTCAGCAAAGCTGAATGGCTTGGATCCGTATGCCTATTTAAGTGATGTGCTGAAAAGGCTGCCGACACATAAAGTGACCCAAATTGAAGAATTGCTGCCGCACCGCTGGAAACCTGAATCGAATTAAAAAAAGCTATGGGGTTCAGCGGATGCTTACTGTACTGAAAAGGCTGCCGACGCATAAAGCGACCCAAATAGAAGAATTACTGCCACATCGCTGGAAATCCAACTCAAATTAAAAAATAGGCATGGGGTTCAGCGGACGCTTACATTTAATTTTTCTAGCCCGTTGAAAAGCATTACAATTGATCGCCATTTGTTCAATATTTGAAGGAAGTACTTGTAATAACTGTTGAAAATGAATCATGATACGCCACGGTAGTTGTGTTTTGTGTTAGCGCATTAATAAATACAACCACCTTTTTTATTTTTCAAGCGATAATTATAATATATTTCAACAATTTAAGCCTTAAGTTGGCGCGTATGCTATCATGGGTCTTATGCACCTTGTTCTTCATATCATAAAATTTTTCATCGGTGCCATAGAGATCAATAGCTACATACTTCAAAAGCCCTTCCCAATTAAAAGAGTTATTTAAATATCGAAGACTTAGACCAGTACCCACAAATAAAACTGGGTGATTCTTGTAACTACTAACAAACTCAAAAATGTCCATAACTTAACTTCTAAATTGTTGTTCTGAAGATAAGCACATCTTATATATTAGAAACAATTCAAGCAATTTGATAATTAGTATTTCAAAATTAAATATTTTTTGCTTACTACAGGCTTACGTTGCATAACCCTAGAAACAACAAAGCCCTGAATATGTCAGGGCTAAGTCATTGATATTTGGCGGAAGCGGTGAGATTCGAACTCACGGAGGACTCGCGCCCTCGTCGGTTTTCAAGACCGGTGCATTAAACCGCTCTGCCACGCTTCCATGTGGGCCATGATACGAAGCTTTTGATTTGATGACAAGTAAAAAATACCACTCAAGCACTCAAGTGAATATTGTTTCACCAAATCAGCGCTAAAGTTCATCAAAACAACAGCATAGCCACCTCACTTTTTAAAGTTTAGCAGCCAATTCAGCCCCTTCACGTATCGCACGTTTTGCATCTAACTCTGCAGCAAGCTTTGCACCACCAATAATATGATAGTTAGCCAAAGTATTTTCATCTGCCGCAGGCATTAAATCTTTAACCGACTCCTGCCCTGCACAGACTACAATGCTATCTACACGTAACAATTGGTCTTGACCTGCCATTTCAATCCACAAGCCTTCATTGCTGATGGCTTTATATTGCACACCACGTAGCATACGCACCGCATGTTTTTTCAACTGTGCACGATGTACCCATCCTGAAGTTTTACCCAAACCTGCACCTAAAGCTGTCGTCTTACGTTGCAATAAATAAATTTCACGGACTGGGGGATGAACTTCTGGAGCAAGCATACCACCTTCAGTCACATAGTTAGGATTCGGATCGACTCCCCACTCACGCTGCCAATCTGCCAAAGGCTGCGGTTGTGGCTGATGTTCAGGTTTCAGTAAAAACTCCGACACATCAAAACCGATACCGCCTGCACCAATCACAGCGACTTTTTGTCCAACAGGTGCACCACGTAATACTTCTGCATAAGACAATACTTGCGGTGCATCGCTGCCTTCAATTTTTAAAGCACGTGGTACTACACCTGTTGCAATGACCACTTCATCAAAACCTTCACGTTCGAGTTGCTCGCGGTTGACTTTGGTATTTAAACGCAAATCGACCCCAGTTTTTTCAATTTGCACTTTAAAGTAGCGAATGGTTTCGTGAAATTCTTCTTTGCCCGGCACGACTTTTGCCAAGTTGAATTGACCGCCCACTTCGTTGCTGGCTTCAAATAAAGTCACATGGTGCCCACGACTAGCAGCAACTGTAGCAGCAGACATTCCCGCAACACCACCACCGACAACTGCAATACGCTTCGGTTGCTTGGTTTTTTCATAGACCAATTCAGTTTCATAGGCTGCACGCGGATTGACCAAACAAGTCGCACGCTGATTTTTAAAGGTATGATCTAAACACGCTTGGTTACAGGCAATACAGGTGTTAATTTCATTGACACGATTGGTCGCAGTTTTATTGACCCAAAACGCATCTGCCAACAATGGTCGTGCCATTTGAATCATATCAGCTTTACCCGCTGCCAATATTTCTTCTGCAGTATCAGGCATATTAATACGGTTGGATGCAATTACAGGAATCTCAACGTGTTTTTTCACTTCTGCGGTGTAATCAACAAAAGCTGCGCGTGGCACAGAAGTCACGATGGTTGGAATGCGCGCTTCATGCCAGCCAATCCCTGTATTGAGCAAGTTCACACCCGCATGCTCTAAGGCTTTGGCAACGGTAATCACTTCGTGCATGGTATTGCCATCGTGGACTAAATCCAGCATCGACAAGCGGAAGCAGATAATAAATTTTTCACCCACTTCGGCGCGAATGGCTTTGACTACTTCTAAAGCAAAACGCATACGGTTTTCAATCGTACCGCCCCATTGGTCTTCACGCTGATTCACATGACGGCTTAAAAACTGATTCAGTAAATAGCCTTCCGAACCCATAATTTCGACACCATCGTAGCCTGCCATTTTGGCTAAACTAGCTGTTTTCGCATAATCTTCAATGGTATTTAAAATTTGTCTTTCACTCATTTTACGTGGTTTAAATGGTGAAATTGGAGATTTAATCGGACTTGCAGACACCACAAATGGTTGATAACCATAGCGTCCTGAATGCAGAATTTGCATTAAAATTTTCGCACCATGCTTATGTACGGCATGTGTCACTAATCGATGTGGTGCAACATCGCCCAATGTATTCATAGTACCGCCCGCAGGCAATAACCAGCCTTGACGGTTAGGTGAAATACCACCTGTAATAATTAAACCCACGCCACCTTTGGCACGTTCGCCAAAATAAGCAGCCAGTTTTGGATAATTATAAAAACGATCTTCCAAACCCGTGTGCATTGAACCCATCACGACACGGTTTTTAATGGTGGTAAATCCTAAATGTAATGGTTTTAGAATATTTGCATAGCGAGTTGTCATGATGAGTCCTTATATAATGAGCTTTGCAACTTGTTGCATGAATACTTTAACCGATTTTTATAAACTGTTTATGACTCTAAAGTTCGACTGTGTGGCGCAAACGTCAATTTATAGGGTCTGTTGACACTTCTTCTATGTTTGCGACGTGAGAGATATATCTCGCAAGGTTTTTTAGCTGATATAAGGCATGAGGCAGGAAATTTAGTCATTCTAAATGACTGACTCATAACGCAATAGCAGCAAAAAATATGCTTGTCCCCTTGCGCAGCAAACAAAGCAGTGCTTTGTTCTTGCTCATGTGGCTAAAACTTTCTCAGATTGCGTTATGAAACTTGGCAATAGACCCTAACTATTCTTGATATAAACTTGATATAAAACCGCCCAAAAGTAAAAGTGATTTTATTCTGCACCATCCCAATTGCAGGTTTTGATCTTCAACATCTATACCAAGTTTGCCATTTCTAAATGAAAATTTAAGCCTGAACCTGATTTTTTTATCAAATGCGCTTTTTTAACGAAAACAAGCATTTTAAAGAGTGCTATAATTTGCAGTTTAGAATTCTCCTTGGCCACCAAATGTGGTGCCTATTTTAAAAAAGTTAGGACTAGCAATGACTGATAATGCAACTATCTTGCAGAATGTACCAGTAGGCAAAAAAGTCGGTATCGCCTTTTCTGGTGGTCTAGATACTTCAGCTGCTTTATTGTGGATGAAGCAAAAAGGCGCTGAACCATATGCGTATACCGCAAACTTGGGTCAGCCAGATGAAGATGACTATGATGCCATTCCAAAGAAAGCCGAAGAATACGGTGCGGTAAAAGCAGTCTTGGTTGACTGCCGTATGCAGTTGGCTTTGGAAGGTATTGCTGCCATCCAATGTGGTGCATTCCATATCAGCACAGGCGGTATACCTTACTTTAACACCACCCCGCTTGGTCGTGCAGTAACAGGTACAAT
Source organism: Acinetobacter sp. YH12120 (assembly GCF_013418795.1). NCBI lineage: Bacteria > Pseudomonadati > Pseudomonadota > Gammaproteobacteria > Moraxellales > Moraxellaceae > Acinetobacter > Acinetobacter sp. YH12120. The sequence goes on from NZ_VPBI01000004.1 coordinate 171,593, forward strand.
GCTAGTGACTGCCATGAAAGAAGATGACGTAAACATCTGGGGTGATGGTTCAACCTATAAAGGTAACGATATTGAGCGTTTCTATCGTTATGGTTTATTGACTAATCCTGCGCTTAAAATTTATAAGCCGTGGTTAGACCAAACCTTTATTGATGAATTAGGCGGTCGTGCGGAAATGTCACAATTCCTTATCGACAATGGTTTTGACTATAAAATGTCAAAAGAAAAAGCTTATTCAACTGACTCAAACATGCTAGGTGCAACACACGAAGCGAAAGACCTTGAGTACCTAGATGCTGGCATCAAAATCGTTGATCCAATCATGGGCGTGGCGTTCTGGAAAGATGACGTTGAAGTTAAAGCCGAAGAAGTGTCGGTTACCTTTGAAGAAGGTATGCCAGTTGCATTAAACGGTCAGCGTTTTGAAAACCCTGTTGAGTTGATTCTTGAAGCGAACCGTATTGGTGGTCGTCATGGTTTGGGGATGTCTGACCAAATCGAAAACCGTATTATTGAAGCAAAATCTCGCGGTATTTATGAAGCACCAGGCATGGCGTTATTGCACATTGCTTATGAGCGTTTGGTTACGGGTATTCACAACGAAGATACTATTGAACAATACCGCATTAACGGTTTACGTTTAGGTCGTTTATTGTATCAAGGTCGTTGGTTCGATTCTCAAGCGTTAATGTTACGTGAAACTGCGCAGCGTTGGGTGGCTAAAGCAATTACTGGTACAGTGACTTTAGAATTACGTCGTGGTAATGACTATACCATTATGAACACTGAATCTCCGAACCTCACTTATGAAGCTGAGCGTTTAACTATGGAGAAAGGTGATTCAATGTTTACGCCAATGGATCGTATTGGTCAGTTAACTATGCGTAACCTAGACATTACCGATACACGCGCTAAATTGGGTCTTTATACCAATTCTGGCTTATTGTCGATTGGTTCAGGTTCTGCAGTGCCACAATTGAAAGACAAAAACAAATAATCACTTGGTGATGATTTTGTGAAATCGAAAGCCGCTCAAATTGAGCGGCTTTTTTATTTTTGAATCAGAAACTTACTACCTGTAAAATCTTTTTAAGTACAAACAGTTTTTAAAGCATCTCTTCCACTTGCAAAGTGTGATAATAAATTTGATTACGTCCCAACTGTTTCGCACGGTACAAGGCTTGGTCTGCACGTTGTAAGAAATCGCTTTTAAAAATGTCCGCCTCACCTTTATAGACGGTAAAGCCCAAACTGATGGTGACATTACTGTCAACCAAAGATTGACTATGTGGAATCGCTAAACGCTCAACCGCTTTAAAAATATTGGAAGCCACAGCATACGCACCATGCGCATCGGTTTCTGGCAATAACACCACAAATTCTTCACCACCATAACGCGCAACAAAATCCATGTGACGAATTGAGTCTTTAATGGATTTGGCAATCGCTGAAATGACTTCATCTCCCTTTTGATGCCCATAATGATCGTTATATTTTTTAAAAAAATCGACATCGATAAAGAGTAAAGACAATGGCACTTCATCATGCCGTGCCTGTTCGAAATAGCTGTCCAGCATTTCATCAAAAGTACGTCTGTTGGATACTTTAGTCAGCGCGTCATGCTGACTTAAATGCAACAATTCTTCAGCATGAATACGGTTAATTTTTTCACTAAGTCGGGCTTGGTGCATGACCAAAAAAATCATCCGCTCACGGGTACACAGCATTTTACTGATTAAAAAACCCACTACCGTACTGCCAACCAACACCCGCCCCATCACCATCACATCAATTGGAATATACAAGGTTAATAGTATAATCATGGCAACCACAGCCGCCATTAACCCAGTCAGCAGCATGTGAAACGGCTTCACCCCCGTCAGTACAAAACCCATAATATAAATCATGCTGATGATCATCATGGCTTGGTGTCTAAACACTTCGGTATGCACCGTCATGGTCAGCCAGGTCATCGACACAATGGCCCAAAAAATCATAGCCATGGCGGCATAGGCATAATACGGGCGCAAAATTTTATAATGGGCAAAAAAGAACAGGGTCAGTAAGCAAAACGCGCCATTGACCAAGCCTAGTAAAGAGTGGATAAAATCGTGTTTAAAAAAATTACGATCAATAATCCAATAATCCCCAGTAATCATCAGCACGGTGATAATAAAGTAGATGAGTACGCCCGACCAAAAATATTGGTTAATGTTGTGCCGAGCTTGTTCAAGATGCTGTTGCCAAAACTCAACTTCCAGTTGTTTCGGAAAAACCTGCCCCGCACGTTTACGTTGACGTTTAATCAACTCTTCATTTTTTTCTTTGTCGTACTGTAGCTTGGCTAACTTATATTTGTATTCCATGGATGCTTTAAATTCCATTTAATCACGATTGTTGCACAGCAAAACTGTAACAACCTGAATATAATTTTTTTAGTGGTTTAAAAATAACACAATGTCGAAACAATTAATTCAGGCATTTCTATTTTTTATGGCTTTCGACGTTACCATTTTAACATTTATAGATTATCATCTGTTTTATTTTTCAGACTGGCAGCGCCTTGAATACGATTACTCTTATCCAGCCAGATGACTGGCATGCTCATTTACGTGATGGTTTAGCACTACAACGTACTGTTCCCGATCTTGCCAAGCAATTTTCACGCGCAATTTGTATGCCTAACCTTGTTCCACCAGTAAAAACGGTAGAAGAAGCGGAAGCGTATCGTGAACGCATCATGGCACACGTCCCTGAAGGTGTAAATTTTGATCCGCGTATGGTGTTGTATTTTACCGATCAAACCTCTCCCGAAGAAGTCAAGAAAATTAAAGCCTCTGCGCATGTGAATGCCATTAAACTTTACCCTGCTGGCGCGACCACCAATTCAGACAATGGGGTGAGCGACATTCGTAAAGTATATGCGGTGATTGAGCAACTTGAAGAACAACAAGTGCCATTATTACTGCACGGCGAAGTCACGCACAATCATGTCGATATTTTTGACCGTGAAAAACGTTTCTTAGATGAAGTGCTTTCACCATTATTACAACAATTTCCAAACTTAAAATTGGTGCTTGAACACATTACGACCTCTGAAGCAGCGCAATTTGTTTTAGAACAAGGCCGTAATGTCGCAGCAACCATTACCCCACAACATTTATTATTTAACCGTAATGATATGTTAGTAGGTGGCGTAAAACCGCATTTCTATTGTTTGCCTATTTTAAAGCGTCAAACCCATCAACAAACCTTATTAGAAGTCGCAACTAGCGGAAATCCTAAATTTTTCTTAGGGACAGATAGCGCACCGCACTCAAAAAATGCCAAAGAAAATGCATGTGGCTGTGCAGGCTGCTATAGTGCGCCTACGGCAATTGAGCTTTATGCACAAGCTTTTGATCAAGTTGGACGTATTGACCGCTTAGAAGGCTTTGCAAGCTTCTTTGGTGCAGATTTTTATGGTTTGCCGCGTAATACCAACACCATTACTTTGGTGAAAGAAGAGCAAATCATTCCAACCAGTTTAGACTACTTGGATGGTGAACAAATTATTCCGTTATATGCGGGTAAAACCATTCAATGGAGAAAAGTGTGACAGATACAACTTTGCCCGTGATGGGGCAACGTTTTCGTGGTTTTTTGCCTGTGGTGGTCGATGTGGAAACCGCAGGCTTTAATGCCCAAACCGATGCTTTGTTGGAAATTGCTGCCATTCCAATTATTTATGATGCGGATGGCAAATTTGTACCAGGTGAAGCGTATCATGCGCATATCAACCCGTTTGAAGGGGCAAATTTAGACCGTCGTTCGTTGGACTTTATTGGGATTGATCCTTTCAACCCTATGCGTATGGCTATGGCTGAAGATGAAAAAACCGCATTAAAACGGATTTTCAAATCAGTCAATGAAGTGCGTCGCCAACAGAATTGTACCCATGCCATTTTGGTCGGTCACAATGCGCATTTCGATTTAGGCTTTGTACAAGCAGCCATTGCCCGCACAGGCACGAAAAACCAAAACCCATTCCACAGCTTTTCAGTGTTTGATACAGTGACTTTAAGTGCGGTGATGTTTGGTCAAACGGTGCTGGCAAAATCATGCATTCAGGCAGGTATTGAGTTTGATGGCAAAGAAGCTCATTCAGCTTTATACGATACGCAAAAAACTGCAGAGCTGTTTTGTTTTATTCTAAATAAACTTGCGCCGCACATGGTAGAGAACTTACTCAACCCAGATCAATAATACGATTTGTACTCGAACATTGAGATGTTTACAGGATGACAGACTGCGTTTGTCGTCCTGTTTTCTTTTTAGTGTTGTGGTTTTGATTCGTGCTTTTCAACCACAAGACTGAGCATCAAAATGATTTTTACTGCGAATCAGCTTTTATGCATGCAGTCTTTTGAGCTGGCTTTGGTTATAATGGCAATATTCCAATTTGTGTTATTGATTCTGCCATGTTGAAAAAAATTGTCTTGGTTTTGGTCATTCTCGCGCCTTCTGCGTTGTATCTTTATATTGTGAATCGTGAGCCTGCTCAACCTAAACCAAGCACTCAACCCGCAGCCACACAAACAACAACCACTGAAAAGCAATATCAAACCCCTGATCATTAAAATGATGCACCGTATTCAAATTTACATGCACTGATTTATTTTTAAAGATGTATTATTTTTTAAGCAAATAACAAATAGTGCGGCAGTTTTTTTAGATTCAGGTTTGACACTGTCGCTAAAAATTCATAATATACGCATCACCTCGCAACGTCCCTATCGTCTAGAGGCCTAGGACATCGCCCTTTCACGGCGGTAACCGGGGTTCGAATCCCCGTAGGGACGCCATTTATCGTGCTATACGATCATTTCTAATCCAAATTTATTATTTCAAGATTGCAGATTTGTAGTTTTTCTCTACAATACTTCGCTTCATTTCATTTTTTCTCCTATCACTTATGCCGTCATCGAATCATCAAAATGATGCTGTGCATCAAGGCAATACTATGCCTTTAAAACGTGCGATGAGCACTCGACATTTGGTTATGATTTCACTGGGCGGTGCTATTGGCACAGGTCTATTTTTAGGCTCAGGTGAAGTCATTGCACAAACAGGCCCCGTTGGCGCCATCATCGCTTATATTTTTGGTGGTTTAATTGCCTATATGGTGATGCTGTGTTTGGGCGAGCTTGCCGTACACATGCCTGTTTCAGGTTCATTTGGGGCATACGCCAAACAATATATTGGACCTGGCACGGGCTATACCATCACTTGGTTATATTGGCTCACGTGGTCGGTCACTTTAGGCACAGAATTTACCGCCGCTGCGTTGCTAATGCAGGAATGGTTCCCGCATATTTCCATGTGGATTTGGACACTGATTTTTGGTGGCGTTGTATTTGGTTTGAATATGATTTCCACGCGCTTGTTTGCAGAATCTGAGTTTTGGCTATCTTTGGTCAAAGTCGTGACTGTCATTGCCTTTATCGTTTTGGGTTTAATGGCAATTTTAGGTGCTGTGTCTTATCAAGGTTATACCTCTGCACCTTTATTTAGCAATTTAACCGCACAAGGTTGGTTTCCTGAAGGGCTATTCCCTATTTTTGCCACCATGTTAATTGTTAATTTCGCCTTTTCAGGTACAGAGTTGATTGGTGTTGCCGCAGGTGAAACCAAAGACCCTGCCAAAAACGTGCCTAAAGCAATCAATACCGCAATTTTCCGTCTGTTGATTTTCTTTGTAGGTACCATTGTGGTGATTAGTGCCTTGCTACCACATCAGGCTGCAGGTTTGGCTGCAGAAGGTGTAAGCAGCAGTCCTTTTGTAACGGTGTTTAATCAGATTGGTATTCCTTATGCGGAAGATATTATTCGTTTTGTGATTATCACAGCGTTACTCTCTGCAGCGAACTCAGGTTTATTTGCAGCTTCACGAATGATGTGGTCGCTCTCACACCAAAAGCAATTACCACAGATTTTTTCTAAGGTGAATGCGCGTGGTATTCCTTATATTGCAGTCATGGTCACCATGCTCGGTGCAATGCCAGGTTTATTGTCTGAACAATTTGCGCCTGAAACCATCTTTAAAAACCTCTTGGGTGTGGCTGCATTTACCATGGTCGTGGTCTGGATGAGCATTTGTTTAAGCCAGTTTAACTTCCGTCGCCAATGGTATAAACAAGGTAAAACCGTGCAGGACTTAGGTTTTGCTGCACCGCTATTTCCAATAGTGCCTATTTTAGGTTTTGTGTTCTGTTTTATTACTTGCTTAAGTATGGTGTTTGACCCTGAAATGCTGGCAGGTTTTATTGGCTGTATGATTTTTATTGTGTTGTGCTATCTCAGTTATTACATGATTTATCACAAAAAATCATAATGCTTTTTTAGCGATGATGTAAAACAATAGGGGCGATCTTCGGATTGCCTTGTTTTTTGAGTTGTGTTGATTAGCAATGAATACTGCAAAATACAAAGAAAATCATGCTGCTCTAATAAATGTGTCCATTTAAAAATAACTTGAAAAGCATGATTTTTACCGCTTCAAACGTATCACGACAGCAGAATAGTTTTAATTTTATTCAGTTGAACATTTTTTTCAGAATTATTGCAGAAAAGCGTTTGACACCCCCCCTTATACGCCCTATTATACGCCCACCTCTGAAACGTCCCTATCGTCTAGAGGCCTAGGACATCGCCCTTTCACGGCGGTAACCGGGGTTCGAATCCCCGTAGGGACGCCAATTTCAGAAGTAGATATTTTTTTAAGTCCCTATCGTCTAGAGGCCTAGGACATCGCCCTTTCACGGCGGTAACCGGGGTTCGAATCCCCGTAGGGACGCCATATTCTCAACAACTGCATTGGTTGTTACATGGTTTAAAAATATAAACTTCTATTTGTCCCTATCGTCTAGAGGCCTAGGACATCGCCCTTTCACGGCGGTAACCGGGGTTCGAATCCCCGTAGGGACGCCATATTCGAGATGTTTACATCTCAACAAAAAGCCCAATCAATATGACTTGGGCTTTTTGCTATCTAACGCATTAGTTTTATATTTCAATCTGTGCGGACTGATTCAAAAACCATAGTTTAAGCTTTGAATCCGTCCACTGAGGTTTGAAAAATACGAATCAAGCTGATTTACGTGAGTTGACCTGTCCTTTAATCACCGCAGTTAAATTGCCTTTTAAATATTTGAAAAAGACTTTTAAAGGCGAGAGTTTTGGGTTTGGACGCTTGCCTTGTGCAATTGCTTTGAACTGCGCGGCATACCAAATAATTTCCATAATTGCCATTTTATCAATCATCGGGATACCAGTTTTAATTTTATCGACCCCGTAACGTACATCTTGACCCGCCAACAAACGGTTGGCTAAATCGGTTTCTACCGCAAATGGTCGGGCGATCCCAATAAAGTCACATGCACCACTGTCCAAAGCAGCATTCATGGCAACTACCGTTCTAAAACCACCTGTCACCATTAAGTGGCATTTCACCTGACTGCGAATCAATTCCGCAAAAGATAAAAAATAGGCTTCACGGGCAATGGTACTTGGTTTACGTTTATCAGCTTTAGAGCCTGCCATCGCGGGTGCTTCATAAGTACCACCTGAAATTTCAATCATATCTATACCTGCTTCATCCATGGCTGTAAACACGCTAATCACTTCTTCTTCAGTGATGCCGCCACGTTGAAAATCTGCAGAGTTTAGTTTGACTGATACAATAAAATTGTCTGAGGTCGCTGCACGTACCGCTTGATAAATTTGCATCAAAAAGCGCATACGGTTTTCAATATTGCCGCCCCATTGGTCTTGGCGTTTATTGGTCAGTGGCGATAAAAACTGGCTGATCAAATAGCCATGCGCACCATGCAGTTGAATCCCTTCAAAGCCCGCTTGCTCACAAATCTGTGCAGCTTTGGCAAAACGCTGAATAATATCGAGGATTTCATCTTCATGTAGTTCACGTGGTGTACCAAAACTCAAAGCTAAACTTGGACTAAAAGGCACAGCCGAAGGTGCAACCGTTTCTTTATTCAAACCTTTCGGACATTGCCGCCCAGGATGTGACAACTGTACCAATTGCACCATGCCATAACGTTTACCAACTTCTGCCCACTGTTTGAGCTTTTCTATATCTCGGTCTGATTCAATTCCCACAACACCCGGTTCATTTTTGGCACGTAAATCGACCATTACGTTGCCAGTGATGGCACAGCCCAAACCACCTTTTGCCCATGCTTCATATAGACCTAAATGCAGGCTATTCGGCTGCCCTGCCGTGTTGGCAAGCGCCTCACTCATCGCGCCTTTAATGATGCGATTTTTAAACATGGTATTACGAATCTGAATTGTTTCGGCAAGATGGCTCATACACTGTTCCGTATTGTGTTTTATTGGTCTTTTTTACTCTAAAGATTTTTCGGAACAGGTCAATGCCATTTTGACAAATCTTATTGTCAAAATGGTAAAACAAGTCAGCCAGCCGAAATAGCTGTTTAAAAATATTGAAGGTTTAATACTCACTGGCAGCAATCAATTGACGGGTATATTCTGTTTGCGGATGGCTAAATAACTGTACAGTATCTTGAAATTCCATGACTTTCGCTTGATGCAGCACCAACACTTTTTGACACAGTGCTTTCACCACTTGCAAATCGTGGCTAATAAACAAATAGCTCATCTGTTCTTGCTGCTGCAAACGGCGTAACAGCTGCACGACAGCACGTTGCGTGGTACGGTCTAAGGCAGAAGTCGGCTCATCCATAATTAACAGTTTAGGACGCAGCACCAACGCGCGTGCTAATGCAATCCGTTGACGTTGCCCACCCGACAATTCATGCGGATAGCGTTGTTTAAAACTCACAGGCAATTCCACTTTGCTTAGAGCTTCATCAATGCGCTGGATGATTTCAGGCTTGGACAATTGTTGCAATGCCAAACCCTCACCAATGGTTTGCTCCACATTTAAACGTGGATTTAAGCTGCTAAACGGGTCTTGAAATACAATTTGAAACTGCTGACGTAAGGGACGCAATTGGCGTTCATTCAGTTGATTCAGATCTTGCCCAAGTAGTTCAATTTTTCCCTCACTTTCAATCAATCGTGCAATTGCAAGTGCCAATGAACTTTTACCCGAACCACTTTCACCGACAATACCAATAGATTGACCTTGCGGAAGTTGCAAGCTTAACGGCTCAACCGCAACCACATAATCTTTAACCCGATTCAGCAAGCCTTGTTTAATCGGGAATTTCACAGCAACCTGCTCCAACTCCAAAATGGTCGGCAACTCATCAACCTGCAAAGCTTCACCAAAATCATGATTCAACAAGTTTTGGGTATAGGCTTGCTGCGGTCTATTAAAAATATCTGCCACACTGCCCTGTTCTTCGACCCGCCCCTGATTCATTACAATTACCCGATCTGCATAGTGTTTGACTAAATTCAAATCGTGGCTGATCAAAATCATGGCCATATTACGACGCACTTGCAGGCTTTTTAATAAATCCAAAATCTGCGCCTGCAAAGTCACATCTAAAGCCGTAGTTGGTTCATCAGCAATTAAAATATCGGGATCGAGTGCCAACGCCATTGCGATCATCACTCGCTGACGTTGCCCCCCAGATAATTCATGTGGATAACGCTTTAGTTTTTCTTCAGGCTGTGGAATGCCGACATCTGCAAGTAATTGCAGCACCCGAGCACGCGTTTTTTCTTTGCTCCAACCTTGGAGTAATAAACTTTCACCAATAATTTTTTCCACTCGATGCAACGGATTTAAAGCCGTCATTGGTTCCTGAAAAATCATGGCAATTTTTTGACCACGAACTTGTCGCAATTGTTGCGGTTTAAGGCGAAGTAAATCTTGTTCTGCAAAGACTGCCTGACCTTGCACCTGTAAATGTTCGGGCAATAAACCCAGCAATGCCAAACTACTAATAGATTTTCCAGAACCACTTTCACCAACCAAAGCAATGGTTTCGCCTGCATGCAGCTCAAAGTTTAAATCGTGCAATAAAACCTGTTGCTGCTGAATACGCAGATGACTGACTGTTAGCAATACTGCAGGCTGTGATGCAGTTGAAGAATTAACGTCTTGGATCGAATGCATCACGGGTCGCCTCCCCAATATAAATTAACAAGGACAGCACAATTGCTAAGGTAAAAAAGCCTGACAATGCCAACCACGGTGCATTTAAATTATTTTTACCTTGTAACAACAACTCCCCTAAAGATGCTGCATCGGGCGATAAGCCGTAACCTAAAAAATCCAGTGCGGTTAAAGCTGTAATATTGGCGGTTAGCATAAATGGCAACTGCGACAAACTCGAACTCATGGCATTGGGTAAAATATGCCGAAACATAATGGTACGATCGGTTACGCCTAAACTTCGCGCTGCACGGACATAGTCAAAATTTCGGGCGCGTAAAAATTCTGCTCGAACCAAGCCGACCAGTGTCGTCCAGCCAAATAACAGCATAATCACAAATAGCCAATACACACTTGGGGTAAACATGCTGACCAAAATCATCACCATGAACAGCATCGGTAAACCACCCCACACCTCTAAAACGCGCTGACCAATTAAATCGACCCAGCCGCCATAGTAGCCCTGAATTGCCCCGACCAAAATGCCCAAAGCTGCCGATGCAAAAGTCAATGCAAAGCCAAATAACAACGATACACGCAAGCCATATAAAATTCGCGCCAACACATCGCGCCCTTGGTCATCTGTACCTAGCCAATTTTGTGCAGTTGGTGCAGAAGGTACAGGAACGGCCAAATCTAAATTCGGGGTCTGGTAAGAAAACTCAATGAGCGGCCAAACTGCCCATCCTCGGTCTGCAATCAGTTGTTGCACCACTGGGTCTTTATAATCTGCTTCGGTTTCAAATACACCGCCAAAGGTCGTTTCAGGATAAGCCTTGAACACTGGCAGATATAAAGATTGCTCATATTTGACCAATAACGGTTTATCATTGGCAATCAGTTCTGCCGCCAAAGACAACACAAAAATAATGATAAAGACAATGAAACAACCCAAACCCAATTTATTCTGTTTAAAACGCTGCACACGCGCCTGCATGATCGGTGACATTATTTTGCCCCTCGCGATTCAAAACTAATACGTGGGTCAATCACCTGATATAACACATCGCTGATTAAGCGTAGAATTAAGCCCAATAAGGTAAAAATAAACAAAGTGCCAAAAATTACAGGATAATCACGCTGTACAATCGCCTCAAAACCAAGCAGGCCTAATCCATCTAAATTAAAAATAATTTCGATGAATAAGTTCCCGACAAAGAAAATACCCACCAACGCTTCGGGCAAACCTGCAATTACAATTAGCATGGCATTACGAAACACATGCCCATATAACACACGCGATTCGGTTAGACCTTTAGAACGTGCCGCCAACACATACTGCTTGTTTAATTCTTCCATAAACGAGTATTTGGTGAGATAAGTCAGCCCTGCAAAACCACCAATCACCATCGCCAATAAAGGCAAAGTTATGTGCCAAAAATAATCGGTAATTTTTCCCCACAGACTTAATTGTGCAAAGTTCTCAGACACCAAACCCTGTAAGGGGAACCACTGAAAATATGAACCACCCGCAAAAAATACAATCAGCAAAATAGCAAAGGCAAACGCAGGAATGGCATAACCGACTGCCAACAAAATAGAAGTGGCTTTATCAAACAACAAGCCATGCTGACGGGCTTTTTTAATGCCTAAAGGAATAGAAATTAAATAAATCAGCAAGGTGCTCCATAAACCTAAAGATAGCGATACAGGTAATTTTTCCCATAACAATTGGGTCACAGGTTTATCTTTAAAAAAGCTGGTGCCAAAATCGAACTGCACATAGCTGGTGAGCATTTGCCAAAAGCGTTCATGTGCAGGTTTATCGAATCCATATTGCGCTTCGATTTTTGCAACCATTTCATCACTTAAACCTTTAGCACCTTGATAATTGCTGCTATTGGAGGTTGCAGCAGTTTCACCGCCTGTCGCCCCCATGCCCTGAAAGGCTTCGGCTTGCTGAATCGCCTGTTCGACTGGACCGCCCGGTGCAATTTGAATCACCACAAAGTTAATCAATAAAATGAAAAACAAGGTTGGAATAATCAGGAGCAATCTTTTGAGTATGTATGTGCCCATGTACTTACCTTTTGGCAATGTTCTGGTTTATCGCAAACACTGTCATGCTTGAGTTTTAAAATCGTTATTGTTGACGTAAATAATGTGCAACTTTCTTGGCTTGGGCAGCATCACTCCACCAATAATCAATTCCTGCCGATAGTTTAGGTTTGATGGCGGGCTGACGATACATATTCCAATAGGCATACCAGTTTTCACCTTTGCCATAGGTTGGAATTTGATAATACCCCGCACGCAATAAACGATCCAAAACTTTGGTACGCACAATCAATTGTTCACGATTAGGCGCACGAATCAACTGTTGTACCACTTCATCAATTACTGGGTTTTTAATGCCTGCGTAATTATAGTTTCCTGGTTGATCTGCGGCAGCACTACTCCAAAGCTGTGCTTGCTCATTGCCTGGACTTAAAGATTGCGGCATGACACTGGTGGTCATATCAAAATCGGCACGGCGCATGCGTTCAATATATTGCGGCACATCGACATGCCGAATATTTACCGTAACGCCCAGACGTTTCATATTGCGCACAAAAGGCACTAATGTGCGTTGCAAACCATCCTGATGAATTAAAAATTCAATTTGAATGGCTTTGCCTTTGGCATCGACCAATTTACCTTGCTGAAAACGATAACCCGCTTTCAAAAGCAATTCACGGGCTTTAAGCAAGCCGTTACGGTTAAAGCCACTGGCATCAGTCACAGGATACTGCCAATTTTGCAATACGCCTTGGCGTTGAATAGGATGCAGCTTGGCCAAATAGGGTTTTAAAACAGACAATTCTGCGGCTGAAGGTGTGCCTTTGGCTTCTAATTCACTGTTAGAAAAATAACTTTGCAAACGGCGATATTGCCCATAAAACAAGGCTTTGTTTTGCCATTCAAAATCATAAGCGTAGGTTAAAGCCTGCCTAAAACGAATATCCTGAAACGCATGTCTGCGGGTATTAAAAACAAAACTTTGGGTCGGAATTGGGTTTTGGTGCTGAAATTTATGCTTGACCACCATGCCCGCATTCACAGCAGGAAAACGATATTCAGTGACCCATTTTCGTGCGGTATATTCTTCATGCAACGTGTATTGCCCCGACTTAAACCCTTCGAAGGCAATATCCAGATTGCGATAATAAACATACTTCAGGCGGTCAAAATTATAGCGCCCTTTATTTACGGGTAAATCTTTGCCCCAATAATTTGGATTACGCTTATAAGTAATGCTGCGCCCTGCATCAATCCGCTCAATAAGATACGGCCCTGAACCTAAAATCGGTTCTAGTGTGATGCGGGTAAAGTCACGCTTTTGCCAGTCTTTTTTAGAATAGATTGGCATTTGCGACAAAATCAGCGGCATTTCTGCATTGTTAGTGGATTTAAAACTGACTTTAACCTGATGCTTAGACAAGACCGTGGTTTTATCTAAATCGGATAAATACATTTGCAAACCTGGATTAGACTTGGTCTGAAAAGCATCAAAACTGAATTTCACATCATCTGCTGTAACTGGGCTGCCATCACTAAATTTAGCTTTAGGATTTAAATGAAAAATGACAAATGCAGTTTGCTTGGGGTCATAGCTGACTTTTTCTGCCAATAAGGGATACATCACCCCCGGCTCATCTAAAGAACTGCTCATGAGTGAATCGAATATAAAACTCACCCCATCGGTTGAGCTGCCCTTGCCATTCATGTCATTTAAATTATCAAAAGTGCCATTACTGGCACAAATTAAATCGCCACCTTTGGGCGCTTGCGGGTTGGCATAAGGCATAGCCGAGCGCCCCACATACTGAGGCTGGCTATGTACGGCAATATAGGGCGTGGTTTGTAACGCAGCCCATCCAAACTGCGGCAAGACCACACAACCTAAAATACAGCCCAGATATTGATGTGTCTTTTTTATGGCAAATGACATGCACACAGCTCCTTGTGCAGTATTCCTGAGGATGCCGTCAAAACATGACATCCTCAGGATTAAACTTTACAGATTCGGGACTTTAATCACATCGCCAATACGCAATTGAGTATTTGGCTGCATATCATTTAAATCTGCCAATGCTTTGGTGTCGATGCCATAACGACTGGATAAGCCAATCAGCGTATCCCCACGTTTCACTTTATATTCAGTTACGGTTTTGGGAACTTGAATATTTTGTCCAATGCGTAAACCTGAACGTGGCGTTAAGTTATTTAAACTCGCCAATTCTGCAACCGACACACCCACACGGCTGGCAATCGAATTTAAAGACTCACCACTTTTAACGGTATAAGTTTCGGTGGCTTTACTACTGCTGCTTTTCGCAGCACTTACGACCTCTGTTTTTACTTCATTTTTTGCAGCGCTGGCATCGACTTTTAAGCGTTGTCCAATGCGGACATTGGCAGTACGTGAAAGATCATTCAGCTCTGCCAAATAATTCAATTGCAATTTATATTGGCGCGCAATACTGCTTAAAGTTTCCCCTGCTTTGACCACGTGAATATCATTGGTGGTTTCAGCCACCGCTTCAACTTGGGCTTTTTTCTCAGGAACATCCCCCGTGAGTTTAAGAATTTGTCCTGCTCTTAAACCACTGTTACGGCTTAGATTGTTTAAGTCTGCAATATAGTCTTGGCTGAGATTATATTTTGTCGAAATCGCCGATAAGGTATCGCCACGTTGTACCGTATAACGCTCAGGCACATTGACACCTGCAGGCACTTTGAGGGTTTGACCAATGCGCACACCGCTTTGCGTGCTTATATTATTTAAACTGGCGAGCTCTGCCAAAGAAATTTTGGCTTGGTTGGCAATGCTCGATAAAGTATCACCACGCTGTACTTGGTAGTTTTCAGTCGGATAGTTTGGCTCTGCTGCTTTTGTTTCTGACTTACTGGCTTCAGCTTTGCTCGCTTCCGTTTTTTGTGCAGTCACTTCATTTACAGGCACATTAATGCGTTGCCCAACCAATAAGCTACTGTTCGCGTTTAAACCTGGAGTTAAATCAGCCAATTCCTGATTTGACAAGGCATAACGGTCTGCAATCAGTTTTAAGTATTCGCCACGCTTCACTACGTAAGTTTTGGTTGCGATTTTTGCAGCCTGTTCTGCGGCTTTTTTGTCGGCTTCTGCTTTGGCTTTAGATGCAGCCGTTTCTTTTAAACTTAGACGCTGCCCTACAAATAAGCCACTGGTGGTGCTTAAGTTATTAAAATCTGCCAATTGTTTTACAGTTAAACCAAACTGACTGGCGACACCTGTTAAGGTATCATTGGCTTGCACCACGTATTGCTCAGGCATGGTTTTTGGCTTAGCAGGCTCTGCCTGTACTTGTGGCTTGGCGTCGTATAAATAAATACTGGTGCCCACATACAAAGTTGCATCTGGAGCAATTTGGTTCCACTTGGCAATATCACGCCAGTTCAAGCCATTTTTCATGGCAATACTGGCCAAGGTGTCCCCCGCTAACACGGTGTACGTGGTACGTTTGCCTTTTGGTGGTACGACCACCACTTCAGACTCCGTACGCACATAATTCTTACCTTGGTTACGCTTTGCTTCTTCTGAATCTAGGCGCGTATTTTCTGCCACACTTTTCGGGTAAGCAAAACCTTTGGTTAATTCTTTACCTTGCTGCTCTGCAACAGACAGACTGGTCTGAATAGCGGTCAGCTTAATTTTTCCATCGTATGGATCAACAATTTCAGTGCCTTGAGGCGCAATTTGTTTTAACTCAGCCACAAGTTGTTCTTGTTCTGCTTTAGAAGCCACAGGCTGCAACACTTCTTCTACAGTTTTATTGCTACCTTCTGCCTGCACTGCTGCAAGAATTTGCTCACGCTCAGTATTGGAAATTGGTGGTTCAATCCGCACAGGCTGAATATTGGCAGCAGGTGTAACAGCAACAGGAATACGCGGCGCACTTGGAATATCGCTACCCGCAGCAAATGCTGCCAAAGCGTCCGAACCTTGTGGCGTACGTGACAAACGTGTAGGCGTAGTCGTTGCTGGTTTTGAAACACTGGCTGTAGTCGATGCTGTGCTTGGTGTAGTGGTAGTTGTGACTGCCGTAGAGGCAGCAGGCTTGCCTGTAGTCGTTCTGGTTGTTGTACTGGTCGTTAACGCAGGTGGCTCAGATTTAGATGGTGTAATGGTCACACCAGAAGATGAAAACGATGGTGTGTTGCTGCTATTGCTTGCCCATAAACCGCCACCACCTTGTAGTTTTTTCAATCGTGCATCGACTGTTGGGCTTAAATCTGCAGGAATCAAAATACGCATTGGACTTTGGGTGTCAATCCGATCCCCACGATGTCCAGGGTTAAGCGAATACAGTTCGGCACGGCTGAGACCGGTAATATTGGCCACATCATTTAAATTCACCGCGCCCACATTAATTTCACGGAAGTGTGGACGGTTGGCAATTGGGGGTAAAGACACGCCATAAGCATGCGGGCTTTTAATAATTTGTGCTACCGCCAAGAAACGCGGCACATAGTTCATGGTTTCTTGCGGCAGTTTTAAAGACCAATAATCGGTTGGTAAACCTGCAGCTTTATTGCGGTTAATGGCTTGTTGAATACGACCCGGGCCTGCGTTATAAGCCGCCAATGCCAATTCCCAAGAACCAAACTGATTATACAAACTGCCCAAAAACTCATAGGCAGCACGAGTCGACTCCACGACATCTCGGCGACCATCGTACATCGAAGTTTGTTTTAAGCCGTAAATACGCCCTGTACTTGGAATGAACTGCCATAAACCTGCGGCAGCTGCGCTACTGGTTGCTGCAGGGTCATAGGAACTTTCAATCACAGGTAACAACGCCAATTCAGTTGGCATACCACGACGTTCAGCTTCTTTAACCGTGTGATACAAATAACGTGACGCACGCGCACTTAAACGATCCAAATACGGTTGACGTGAAATAAACCAGCCTCGCTGCGCTTCAATACGTGGGTTCCAATGGTTTAAATCCATTTTGAAACCAACGGTCATACGCTTCCAGACATCACCGTGTTTTAAAATTAATAAACGGTCACCTTCTACCGCGCGCATATCGGTTGCAGAGAGTAAATCTTCCAGAGCATCTAAAGTACTGGCATCTAAATAACCCGAACCGACCTGACTTGAAGTGAGTGGCTTGCTCGCACCCTGCGTCGAGCTACAGCCCGTCATCAAGCCAAGGGCAGCCAATGCTGAACCTAAAACTGTAATTTTTAAAAATGAAGGTAAAGTCGGCTGCCACATGCGCGTGGTTGGTTTATACATAAAAAAATCCAAACAACTCGTATATAAATTATTTTTTAGACTTGCCATTGTAGTAGAGCTAGACAACGACACAAGGCATTAATTTAGCGCGTTTCGTCTATAAATGTTACAAGAAATTAAAAAATAGACAGGATTTACACGTCTAAACCGAATTTGCGATATACAATAGCTTTTCATTTTGATTTATTTTGCACAACCTGCGGATCTGATTTATGTCTCAAACAATCACTTTATATGTTGATGGTGCTTGTCGTGGTAATCCTGGCTTGGGTGGCTGGGGTGCGTATATTGTTACTGAACAAGAAGAACATAAATTATATGGTGGCGAAGCTCAAACCACCAATAACCGTATGGAATTGACTGCAGCGATTGAAGGCATTTTATTTTGCCCAATGGATGCCAAGCTGATTATTTGGACTGACTCCAATTACGTCAAACAAGGCATTACCGAGTGGATTCACGGCTGGAAAAAGAAAAACTGGAAAGATGTCAAAAACCCTGACCTTTGGCAAAAATTAGATGCCACCTGTCAAGGGCGTGAAATTGAATGGCACTGGATTAAAGGTCATGCAGGACATGTAGGCAATGAAATGGCAGATCAGCTTGCCAATTTAGGTGCAGATCAAATTCAGAAAACCTTAACTACAAATACGGCTCAACACATTCGCCCTGCGCTCGAGCTTACCCCAAATGATAAAAAAAAAGCGGAATCTGATTGGTTGCTCGACGATCCTTTCGGTTTTGACTTGATCGAAGAAGATGTAGAAATTGAAACAAGTACGCTGCATCGTCCTGTAGAAATCGACGTACACAACAATCATCAGGTCAAGGTCGATCTTGAAATAATGCAGACGCCAACCACACGCCTAGCCACAGAAACAGAAACAGAAACAGAAACAGAAACAGAAACAACAATTGAAACTGCAATCAATGCCGTTGAAGCCGATACAGCAGCAGTAAATGATCTTTCCAATCATCCACACATTGTGATTACCCCTGCCACGCTAAGCTTACATGGTCCACGCCAATTGATTCTAGATACTGAAACCACAGGTTTTTACTATCAAGATGGTGACCGAATTATTGAAGTCGGTGCGCTGGAAATGATTAACCGTAAACTCACGGGCAGTTCCATCCACATTTATATTCAGCCTGAAAAACTGGTCGGTGAATCAGAAAACATTCACGGTATTTCAGATGAGTTCTTAAAAGACAAACCCAAGTTTGCCGAAATTGCCGATGTGCTGTATCAATATCTTAAAGGTGCAGAAATTATTGCGCATAACGCCACCTTCGATATGAACTTCTTAGATATGGAGTTCAGTCGTGCGGGGTTGGGCAATTTGTCCGAAGTATGCGAAGTGACCGACTCACTGCTCATGGCAAAAAGTAAGCATCCTGGGCAAAAAAACTCACTCGATGCGCTCGTCAGACGCTATGAAATTCCTGCGCGTGACCGTACGTTCCACGGCGCATTACTAGATGCTGAAATTCTAGCCGATGTTTACTTGGCAATGACTGGCGGACAAGTCGCCTTTGATATGGATGCTCTGTCTGCAAGCGAAGAACAGCAACGTCAAAGTGATCGTTTAAGCATTGATATTGATCTTGCTGTGATTCTGCCATCAGAAGAAGAATTGGCTGCACATGAGAATTGGGTCAAACAATTTGAAGAAAAACACGGTAAACCTTGCTTTTTTGCCAAATAAAATCTACGAGTTTTGTAATTTTATGTATTTAAAGATTTGCCAGTTCAGTTATAGTTAAAGCAAATAGGACTTTGTGTATTTTGCAAAGAACCAACAAACAGATAAAACACTAGGAAAGGTGCAGATCCATGTCTTACCAAACCTCTATACATTTTGATCCAACTGCCTTACTGATAATAAAAAATGAGGTTGATAATTCTATCAAACTGGTTGAATCCGCAGTAAGCACCTTAGCAGAAGATCAAACTTTGCCTTTTGGGATTGATGATGCACTGAATCAGTTTGAACAGTGTGCTCAGGTTTTAGCCTTAATTGATATGGAAAGCTTGGCAAAAATTGCACAATACTCAGCAGAGCTGATGCGTAAAATTATGGGGAATCCAAGCAATATCAACACGCTGGAAGTCATTGCACTTAGCGAAGGCACCACCATGCTCAAGCGTTATATTGAGTTTATTTGCCTACGTGAAGTTAAAATTCCACAATTCCTACTCGACACTTTAAACCGTTTAGAATTGGCATTGGGTAAACCATTGACTCAGGAAGGTCAGCATATTGAAACTTTATTGGACTGCATCACTCCAAGTTTCCAATTGCCGCAAGTGCCTTCTTTAGAAAAGTCGGCTTATGTGCATCGCTTATATAAACTGTCATTACATAAGCTGCTCAAGCAAGAAGAATCTGCCATGGATCTTCAAGCGATTAAACTGGTAGGAACGTATTTGGCAGGTTTGGCAGAACAACATCCGAGTCAGCAATATTGGGGCTTAGTACACGTTGCCTTTAACCATATTGATAACTTGTTGTTGAATGAGCCACGTTTGCGTACTTTTATTAGTATTGAGCACAATATGCGTCAATACTTTGCTACGCCAGAAAGCTTTACCGCCAGCTTGTCTGATCTTGCGAATGTGTTGAGCCTGTGTATTAGTCAAGAAGATGAAATTTCTCAACATATTCGCAGTCAAATGAATATTGGTGAAGACTTACTCACCGACATGCAGCTCCAAGTATTCAGCCGTCATTTATATGGTCCAGATTTTGACACCATGCATACCATTAGCGATTTGGTCACCACAGAAATGACACAAATTCGCAATGATATTGAATACAACTATCAAAACATGAGTCCTGAAAAAACGCTGGAATTACAAGGCAAATTAACAGAGTTAGCAAACTTGTTTAAAGTCTTGAACTTAAATGAAGCGCATTTGGACTTACAACGCCAAGCTGAATCATTAAGCCGTCCTGAATTACTCAAAGATGAAAACTTTGCCCAGCAATTAATGAACGTGATTTTATCGGCCATGAACTCAATCGGTGTGCTTGAACGTCACCACACCTCTAGCCGTTTGCAGTTACGTGTAAATAACATGAACATTTCGCTAGATCGTTTAGATGAAGCACACGAAGCCTTGCTGACTGAAACCAAGTTACTGATTGACTTAATCACGCAAACACTGACACAGCACCTACAAACTCAAAGTGTTGCAGATTTAGAGCATACTTCAGCGCAAATTCGTGAAGTTGCAGGGGCAATGTTGTTCTTGAATGCTGAAAGTGGTCAAAAAGCACTGAAAGTATCTGCAGATTTTGTGCATGCACAAGTCGAAGCAGGACAAAACTTAACTGCTGAACAAGTCAACAATATCTTAGATACGCTTGCCAGTGCAGACATGCTGATTGACAATTTAAAGAACAAACAACCTGTTCTACAAAGCATGTTTAAGGTAGCATTGGACAGTAGTGAAAAATTGAAAACTGTAGCCTAATGACTGAACTCTCACTTGCATATATTTTTCAGCAACAACAACTTTTGGTCGATGAAAACTTCCAATTACCACGTGTGGAAAAGTTGGCAAGTGATTTAAGTTTTAGCTCGGGTGATCAAGTGATTGCCCGAGATCTACTTGAAGATGAATCCATTCCTGAAGGCTTTCAACTGGTTCCAATCCGACAACTTTTACAAGTCTGGAACACCCAACAGTTTGAACAAGCTAGCCGTGCCATTCAGTTACTCGAATGGCGTCGCAATCATAAATTCTGCAGCCATTGCGGTCATAAAACCGAAGTCCATGCGACTCAATATGCCATGGTCTGCCCTGCTTGTGGCTATCACCAATATCCGCGCGTAAATCCATGTGTCATTACCGTGATTACTCGTGGTGAAGATGAAGTCTTATTGGCGCGTAATGCACGCAATAAACTGCCCATTTACGGTTTAATCGCAGGCTTTGTTGAAGTGGGTGAAACACTCGAAGAAGCAGTACGTCGTGAAACTTTTGAAGAAGTTGGCGTACAACTTAAAAATATTCAGTATCTTGCCAGCCAGCCGTGGCCTTTTCCAAGTAACTTAATGATCGCCTTTAAAGCTGAATATGCAGGCGGTGAAATTCAGTTACAGGAAGAAGAAATTCGTGATGCACAGTTCTTTAAGTTTGATCAACTGCCTGATATTCCATTTAAAGGCAGTATCGCCCATGCCATGATTATGCATGTGACCCAAGGCACGCCTGTGGCAGATGACACCAAAGCTTGGCTATAAGTCTAATTCGCAATCTTGCATTTAAAAAACCGTTGCACCCCATAAGCTGCAACGGTTTTTTTAATTACCATTTTCCACAGAAGATCAATCAACATCACGCATCTTTAAGTGCCTGATCTAAAGCACGCATAATTTGGCGTTTGGTCGCAAAGAAACGACTAAACAAACTCGACACCGATGCCATAACACTGACATGCCCTGTTTTTGGAATGACAATAATTTCACTATGATTGCCATATTTCTTTAATACGTGGTCGAAGTCTGTGGCATTACTTGCCCCCACAATTTGATCTTTTTCTGCCACCAATAAATAGTGTTTGACTGAATTCGGCTCCACAAAATAATACGGCATCACATCCTGATACGGCACCTCTTGATCAAAGGCATCGGCACATAGCGGATCATCCTTATAATCAAAATGATAAGGCCCTGCCAAACCAATAATCGCACGAATGTGATCTTTACAGCTTAAAGCATAGGGCTGGGGATGGTACAACAAGGACATCACATTAAATGCCCCAGCCGAATGTCCCATCAATACCACCTGTGCCGTAGAAATACCCAGTTTGTGTTGCTGCTGAGTCAAGTAATTCAGTGCAAGAGTTAAATCATCAATATAGGTGGGAAAAATATGCTGTGGCGCGAGTTGATAGTTCATCACCGCAACATCAAAGCCTTCTTTTGCAAAAGCTTCGCCCACAAAACGATAATCCTGCTTATCGCCACGTGACCATGCCCCACCATGCACAAACACCATGAGTGGACACTGCGGGCGTGGTGTTGTAGTGCGGTACAAATCCAGACGATGTCGCGCACGTAAACCATAAGCAATATTGCTTTGAACGGTATAACCCTGACGTGGCGTTAAACGGTTCAGCGCATAGCTGCCCAAATCATACAGGCGAAATTCTTCATAAATACGTTTCGCCTGTTCTAAAGTTTTATTCAGTTGTTTAAACCAGTGTTCCACATTATTGAACATGTGTCGGTTCAACCTGATCTGGGTCAATCGCGACTGGCGTTTGTGTTTCTGGAGCAACCATTGGGCTGACAAAGTTCGCATTGTTGCTCGGTTGTAGCTCAACATTATCAATCAGGGTAATAATTTTAGTGACATTGCCCACTTGTTGTAGCACTTGGTTTAAATCCTGCAATTCTGCATTGTTTAAACGTCCCATCACATACAACACACCATCTTCGGTATGAACACGCACTTTGCTGTCTGACACCACAGGTGCTTTCATAATCAAACCACGGGTATTTGCAGTAACCGTGGTGTCCTGCATAATGGTGCTATAGCTGATTTGATTACCCACTGTAATATAATTGTGGATGGTTTTTACATCACTCATGGCACGCACATTGTCTTCTGCCAACTGTTTTAAATGCGCGTCAGGCACTTGCCCTGTCAACAACACATTGCCATGAAAACTTTCTATATTGACACGTGATTGTTTAAAACGTGAATCCAGTTTATATAAATTAATTTTTGCAGTACGTTCAATAGAGTTATCTATAAACACTTGCCCAAGTGAGCGTGCACCACTTTCTGTACCCACTGGCGCAGTGCCTGTGCCACTTGAAATAAAACTTGCACAACCCGATAAACTTGCTACACACAGCAAGGTCACTGCAATACGCTTGAACACTCAGCAAGACTCCTATTATTTTCTTTCAATTCTGGCTTGTGCTGTGCATTTCATCCTTAGATTTGCACGATCAACAATACACCGACTGATGCTTTTGCTTTAAATTTCACTCAAAGATTAATCAAGTCTGCATCAAAAGTAAAAGCATTTTCAATCCATTGCAAATCATACGGGAATTTGGAAAAGTCTTGCTGTACTGTTTTTGCAAATTGCTGAGAAAAATCAAAGCAAATCACATCAAAACGACAATAATATTCTGAATAGTGTGGATATTCTGTTAAAAACTGCATGGCGGTTTTCATAATTTTACGCTGCTTAGATGCAGACACCACTTCGTAGGCTTTGCCATAGCCAGTTTGCGAACGCGCTTTAACTTCTACAAAAATCAGTTGTTCTGCTTGAATAAAAATACCATCTATTTCACCAAAAACACTGTGATAATTCTGCTCCAGCATACGCCAACCGTGTTGATGTAAATATTGCCAAGCCGTCTGCTCTGCCCATGTGCCAATGCTTTGCTGCAGTGTTTTTTGATTCATGCTATATCCGATTTTTTTTATTTTGTTATGGTGCGCAATCGTAGTATTCGCTGAAGTGCGATGACGCGAGTTTCACACGCCAGACTGCAATTCAGGTAGAATAAGCGCTTGGTCTGTAACTTGTATCAGACGCAAGCCAATACTGCTGTTGTTTCGTGTTCCATCATTTTTATTTTAGTTTGCTATTTCCCACGGAGAAAACTCAATGAGTGCCCAGTTATTTGTTGTTGCTACCCCAATTGGTCACTTAGATGATATGAGCTACCGTTCAATTGATGTGCTCAAATCGGTCAGCCTAATTGCCGCTGAAGATACCCGCACCTCTGCACAATTAATGAAACATTTTAATATTTCAACTCCGCTTACAGCCTGCCATGAACACAACGAAAGCAACAAGATTGATATTTTAGTCCAAAAATTACTCAATGGCGAAGATATTGCGCTCATTAGCGATGCAGGTACACCACTGATTAGCGACCCAGGTTTTAAACTGGTTCGTGCAGCACAAGCCAATGGTATTCGTGTGATTCCTGTGCCGGGTGCATGTGCAGCCATTGCAGCGCTCAGTGCGGTTGGCTTACCAAGTGATCGCTTTAGTTTTCAGGGATTTCTCGCTTCTAAACAGTCACAGCGATTACAACAACTTGAAAAGCTAAAAGATGAAACCCAAACCCTGATTTTTTATGAAGCACCACATCGAATTTTAGATTCAGTCAAAGATATGGCTGCCGTGTTTGGTGCAGATCGCCCTGTTGGCTTTGCCCGTGAAATCACCAAAACCTTTGAAACCATTAAAAAAATGACTTTAGGTGAATTGGCTGAATTTATCGCAGCAGATCATCATCAACAAAAAGGTGAAATTGTATTGGTGGTGGGGGGAGCGAGCGAAGAAAAAGACATGGAACAAGAAAAATTAGATCAATTATTGCAGCGTTTGTTGCAAGATTTATCGGTAAAAGCAGCATCACAATTGGCGGCTGATCTAACAGGGATTAAAAAGAAAATTGCCTATCAACGTGCGTTGGAATTAAGCCAAGCAGCTGAATAAGCCGATTGAGCAATAACAGTGATGACGATCATCGCGCATAAAAAAAAGCATCACCCTTTATACAAGGTGATGCTTTTTTATGTTGAAGGTATAAGCATTAGAGCAGCCTGCATAGTAAGCATCCCGCCCTAACTCACTCAACAGTTCAACGAATAAATTCAATCAACAAGTTCAGCAAGCACGTTCAACAGATTAGTCGCGCGCAGACTCATCTGGTGGCACTTCGGTAATTTTTCCGCCACGCGCCAAGAATGCAGCCACTTCATCTTCCAATGCCTGACGCTGTTTTAGTTTGGCAGTTACAGTGAGAGTTTCTGCTTCTGCAAGATCACCATCTACAGCACCTTCTTCTGATTCTGCTGCACCTTTTTCAGCCGCTTTCGCTTCATCTTCGTCTACAGTTGAATCTTCTACATCATCGTAATCGTTCATGTCCGTCATCTTAATCTCCCCACAAATGACTTCAATTTAGTCCAAGTGAAAACTGGTTATGAATTACGATGAAATTTAGCAATCTCTTGGCCTTTCGCATAGAGTCTAGATTAAAAAAAACGTATCTTTTTTAACCAAATTCGTAATCAGGTATGTATGACCGTACAAAAAACGACTGTTTTGCTTTAAACCGCGTAGCGTGTGTCTTTAAGCAGGCTTAATCCACTGGCTTGTGACATAAAGGCATCTTTTAACGCAGGCAGCTGCTCCACCTGTTTTAAACCAAAGTTACGTGCCCACACCACAGGGAATAAAGTGGTGGTTTCCATCCAGCCAATCGCAGACATACTATGCATCATGGCATCATTTTGTCCTTTACGACGATGCTCGTAACGCTTTAAAGTTTGCTCATGCGCCCAAACACCACGTTTGAAATCATGCAACAACACATCGCACAGTACGGCTGCATCCAGACAACCAATATTCACGCCCTGCCCTGCAAGCGGATGAATTACATGCGCGGCATCACCAATAAGTGCCAAACCATCTTGCACATAACGCTGCGCTGCACGTGCTTTCAGTGGGAAAATAGCACGTGGGGTTGCCTCTAAGACTTCCCCAAGCATGTGATGACTTTCACGAGTCAAAAGTTGGGTAAAGTCGTCATCATTCAGTTTGGCATATTCTTCGGCATAGTCATCAGGCAAAGTCCAAACAATCGACTGCCAATGCCCTTCCTGCTCGGCGTGTAAACTTGCCATCGGTAAATAGGCCAAAGGACCAGTTTCTAAGAAAATTTGACGTGCAACATGCTGATGCGGCTGCGCAGTACGAATTGCACAGGTTAGACCTGCCTGACGATAATCCAACACATCAAAATCAATAAAGGCTTGTTCGCGCACAAAGGAGTTAGCACCATCTGCGCCAATGACTAGCTTAGTCTGTAATTGTGTACCATCGGCCAAATAAATGTGCCAAACGCCAACACCACGCTCTAAACGGGTCACTTTGACTTGCGTTCGATAATCTTGCACTTGTTGCAACATTTGCTGCTGAATCGCTAGATTTAAAATGCTTGGCTCGACCATTGAACCCAGAGCCTGCTCAATAGCGGGTGTACGTTCGTTACTTGCCCCAAAGTTAATTTCGCCATAGCCATTTTTATTCCAAACCTGCATGCCGCTATACGGCATATGTCGCGCCAGTTTAGACCAGACATTGACTGTTTTTAACAGGTGGATGGTGGCCTGACTTAAAGCCAATACACGCGGATTGGCAACTGCAAGGGTTTTCTCTGCATCTAAAATAGGTGCGGCATCTAAAACTGTAGCCTGCACACCCCCTTGTGCCAATAAAAGTGCAGTTAAGCCTCCCACCAAGCCGCCACCAATAATGACGACATCTAACACTTGCGTTTGTTGATTTGCTGTGATCATGCTTTTAACCCCATGGCATAATTGGCGACCAAAGGTTTAATGCCTGGAATGGTATCAAACGCGACTAAGCCTGTATTACGCATAAATTTCAGGATTGGGTTTTGATTGCTAAATCCACGTACCACGCTGTCACAGAATTTAATGACTCGCTGTTGATCTTTCAAACGCGATTGTTCATAGTCACGCAGCATTGCAGCATCGCCTAAATCTGCTGACTGTGCCGCCTGTTCGGTGAGATAACGCAATAATACGTAAGCATCTCGCATACACAAGTTAAAGCCCTGCCCTGCGACTGGGTGAATGGTATGCGCTGCATTACCCATCAGTACAACGCGACCAACCGCCTGTTTTTCTGCCAGAACTTGTGACAATGGAAAACTAAAACGACGTCCTGTTTTTTCAAACTTCCCTGCACGATCACCATAGGCTTGTTGCAAGGCATTTAAAAAGTGTTGATCATTTTCATCGCCAATCCATTCATGTTCTGTACCTTTTGGCACAGGCCACACCACAGAACGGCGATATTCACCTGGCAGGGGCAGCAACGCCAAAGGCCCTAAGTGACTAAAACGCTCAAAACCCACATGCGC
Organism: Acinetobacter sp. YH12120; assembly: GCF_013418795.1. Lineage (NCBI taxonomy): Bacteria > Pseudomonadati > Pseudomonadota > Gammaproteobacteria > Moraxellales > Moraxellaceae > Acinetobacter > Acinetobacter sp. YH12120. The sequence goes on from NZ_VPBI01000004.1 coordinate 198,958, forward strand.
ATGCGGCTTGGAGGTTTGCACTGTGGTCACAATCGCTACTTGGTCATAATCATGTTCCGATGCACCAATGCCCAAGGCTTTACGGCAGAAAGAATCACGACCATCGGCAGCAATCAGTAGTTTGGCAGCAAGCTGTAATTGTTCCTGACCACGTACCGCTTCAATATAGGCAAAATCTGCATCTTGTTTAAGACTGGTGACCTGCACACCATCAATCAATTCAATCAAAGGTTGTTTACGTACTTCGGTCAACAACACTCGACCTAACCATGCATTTTCAATCACCTGACCAAAGCTTTCGACTTTTTCTTGTTCGGCCAATAAACGTGCCTTGCCAAAACTATCTTGTTCGGTAATTTGAACTTCTAAAATAGGCGTAGCATGTTCTTGCAAGGCATCCCATAAACCTAGCTCTTGGTAAATTTGTACGCTGCGACGCGACAAGGCACTGTTACGTGCATCAAAACTGGAATGATACGGCGCAAGGCTGGCATCGTCATAATTGGGGTATTGAATCGCTTCTAGCAACTTCACTGCAATGTTTGACTTAGCCAACATCAAGGCTAAGCTTAGCCCGACCATACCACCGCCTACAATGATCACTTCTTGTTGCATGCCTTGATCCTTTTTATGAGGTATTCGACTTCAAAAGATTCAATCGAAATACGTATAATCTGTAATGGATTTTATCTTACCGCAAAGTCATTTATTTTTATAATGAATTAGTGTTGAAGCTATGGAAGATGATTAGACTTCTTGCAAATGTCCAATTCAAACTATAATTATTAGTCCCTCATCTTCTTGCTCCGAGCCATGTATGACACAAGAGAAGATAAATTCAATACTTAGTATTATTGATGGCTGATGATTGATTTTAGAATAAGCTCAACGATAAAAATGATCTCACATAATGGTTATTATACAAACTATCTTTGTAATGCATATTGCATTACAATATTTCCATACATTCAATAACTGAGAGAAGTGATGGCTACTGTTAATTTCAGGGTCGATGAAGCCCTTAAAGAAAAATCTTATTCAATCCTTAAAGAACAAGGTATCTCACCTACCGATTTCTTTACCAATATTCTTGAATATGTGGCAACGACTGGAAAGCTTCCAGTACAGAAAGCGTTGCTTTCAGAAGAAGATGCTGAACTATTGGCACTTGTCCGTAAACGCATGAATGATCCTAAAGAGATGTTCGAGGAAGTCACATTAGATGACTTATAATCTTTTACGTCACAAGGACTTCACTGCAGAATGGGAAAAGCTTCCGAGTGCTATCCGCGACCAATTCAAGAAAAAATTAGCCAAAGTCATTGAGCAGCCACATATTCCAAAGAACATGCTTAAAGGTGATCTTGCTGGCTGCTATAAAATCAAATTATTAAAAGCGGGTGTCCGACTTATTTATCAGGTCAAAGATGATCAGGTCGTTATTTTGCTCATTACCGTTGGAAAGCGTGCTGATAACATTGTTTATGATGAAGCAAAAAAGCGGATCAAAGACTAAAAATTATTTACATACTCAAAATTTACACGCGCTTTCTAATAAAAAAGCTGATCACTTGACCAGCTTTGATTAGACCCAATTAAGCAGATTTAGCTTTTGCCATCAATGCTTCAATCTCTTCTACGGTTTTCACCACTTTTGAAGTCAGATTCAATGGCCCGTTCGCAGTCGCAACAATATCATCTTCAATACGGATACCTATACCACGCCATTTAGCATCTACCGTTTCATCATCGGGTGCAATGTATAGACCCGGTTCAACGGTCACCACCATACCTTCTTCATAAACGCGCCAGTCTTCACCGTGTTTATAGCTGCCGACATCATGCACATCCATGCCCAACCAATGCCCTGTACCGTGCATATAAAACTGGCGATAACTTTCCGAAGCAATAATTTCTTCTAAATTGCCCTGCATAATGCCTAGATCAAGCAAACCTTGCACCAAAATACGCACCGCAACATGGTGTGGTTCTTTATAGGAGTTACCAATTTGTACAGCTTCAATTGCTGCAATTTGCGCATCCAATACAATGTTATACAGTGCTTTTTGTTCTGGACTGAATTGACCATTCACGGGAAAAGTACGGGTAATATCTGAGGCATAGCACTGATATTCACAGGCTGCATCAATCAGGACTAAATCGCCATCTTTAAGCACTTTGTCATTTTCGACATAATGCAAAATGCAGGCATTTTCACCACCACCGACAATACTGTTATAGGCAGGTACGCAGCCATTTTTACCAAAAATATAATTCAGTTCAGCTTCTAGCTCATATTCCATCATGCCTGCTTTTACTGTTTGCATGGCACGAGTATGTGCTTCTGCACTAATATTTGAAGCAATTTGCATCAGTTCCAATTCAGACTCAGTTTTATGCAAACGCATTTCATCCAGCAAACGATCTAACTGAACAATTTTGGCAGGTGCAGTATTGCCTTGACGATGTTGTGCATCAGCTTGTTGGTTCCATGCCGCAACACGTACATCAAATTCAGTCTGATGCCCCAAGCGATAGTACAACGTGTCTTTATTGACAATTTTGGCGATGATTTCTGCATCTAATTGCGCAATTGCAAAAGACTCATCTGCCTCAAACAGCTCAATTGCACCTTCTAAACCTGCGCGATAACCATTCCAGATTTCCATTTCACGGTTACGTTCACGGCAGAACAACGTGTAGGTATAACCTTCATCAATTGATTCATAGGTTTCAATCACCGCAACTGCTTCAGGTTCAGCAAAACCTGTTAAATAGAAAAAACTGCTGTCGGCACGATATTTATAATCTGCATCACGATTACGCATTGCCACAGGACTGGTTGCAATAATTGCGACACTATTGGGCCCCATCAGTTCTGCAAGTTGATCACGACGTTCTTTAAATTCGACTTGAGTCAGTTTTTTCATAAATACGGTCTACATATATAAAATGATGAAAATATGATTGTTGTAATGACTTAAAGCACCTTACACCGACATACTTAGGCACACAACGCCCGATTAACTCGGACGGTGTGGCGTAAACATTTCAACAACAGCACTTGCGTTTTGTGTGGTTTGTGCAGTTTGTTGACGCGACTTAGCATGTAAGTTTTGCAATATAGAGCTTTCTTCTACTGGTACTTTTTTACGCCCAACAGATAAACTCACAGGAATCAAACGTACAAATTCATACAATTCCTGATAGCTTTCTTCGCCTTCTTCGTCATTGTCTGAATCTTCAAATTCAACCGCAGCAACATCTTGTAAATGCTCAATCAGTTCGATTTCATCTGAACGAATATGCCCAGAAGCCAAACCAAAACCAAGCACAACGCCTGCACACCAATCTGCCAAAGCTTGCACACGTTCTTGTAAAAGATGTTCATCATCTGGCAATAACGGCAGATAATCTAACTCATCTTCAGACAAAGCATGTGCGACATCTTCCGATTCATCGGTTAAAAGTGACAGTGCGGCTGGCTCTAATTCTGGCACATTGAGGGTTTCTAAAATCTGCTGCCACTCGGTTTCAGTTGGTGCATTTGTCACACAAACTATACCTGTCAGCAAGCCATGTAACTCACTTGGGCTTGAAATTTCTTCAATGTTAGAAAAATTGCGGAACCATTCCGACCAACCTGAAATATCGTCTTGCATTCGTTTATCCAATCTCTATACTTCGTATATATTACCTTTGTTTGCAATACTGTGCGACCACGATATGTTAGAAGAATTACAGCGTCTACAAGCGCATATTGGTGTTTTAAAAACACGAATTGATCATTATGAAAGTGAAAATACCGCCCTCAGCACAGCCAAGCAAACTGCTGAGGAACAGCATCATGCTCAAATTGTTCAAAGAAACGGCATCATTACTGCCAAGCAAGATGAAATTGAGAATCTGACTGAGCAATTAAGCAGCACGCAAGCGCAATTACAGCAGTTAAATCAAGATGCGACAGCATTGGCAGATCGTTACAGTCGTTTGGAAAAAAGCTGTACTGATTTGAAAAACCGCTTTCAGGAAATTTTGGCTGAACGCAATGAATTACGCATTCTGAAAGAAAAAATGCTGAATGATCAGCGTATGAATCAGCATGAAATTCAGACACTCAAACAAGAACGTGAAAGATTGTTACAAAAAAATGAGCATGCCAAAGCCAAAGTTGAAGCTATTATTCAGCGTCTTGCAATTTTAGGTACAGCTCAAGATCATCATGCGCAAGAAATTCAACAACTTGCCCACCCTGCCGAAGTGAGCGAGGAAGGTTAATATGTCAGTTCAAATTCCAATTGATTTACGTGTTTTAGGACATAGTTTCCGTTTAGCCACAACTGAAGAAAAAAGAGAAGATTTAGAGCGTGCGGCACAATTATTGAATGAACGCTATGATGAGTTTCGTCGTAAAGCGCCCAATATGGAACCGAGCAAACTGATTATTGTGGTGGCTTTAGAGTTGATGCAAGAGGTTCTTTCTATGAATAAATCTTTGCAGCATTATGAGCATTGTGAGCGTTTACTCAGCACCATTTTGCAAGAAGTTGAAGCCCTTACTTAAGTGGTGTTTTTTTGACTTAAGTTTGCATAAAGGCTATGCAAACAAGCTCTATCTTTATAGTTAATTCGTGAACATGAGTTGCCAAGCAACTGAGATGGGTTATACTAATTCTAACTCTGAGGTGTTCGCCAGCGAGTCTATATCCCTGCCGATACTTTAATCTTAGGATTGTGTTCTGCATATTTAGAGCGTATGCCCATCTCGTATGGGAAACCCAGCAAGTATGCGTCGCGTCCGCCTTGAACTTTTTCGGGTTCAGGGTAACGACATGCAGCGGCATCTTCGGAGCTATTTATTTTTAAATATCTAAAAATAAAATGTCTAAAAAATATAAAATCGTTTAGAAAAATGTATCAGCAGAAACCTTAAACCGCTCAGACAGCGCTTTAATATGACGAATATTCAACTGGCGTTTGCCGCTTAAAATCTCCGAAATCACAGATTGAGTTGCAACCTCTGCCAAGTCAGATTGACCTAATCCATGTTGCGCCATCAAAAAAGCTAAAGCAGCACGACCATCTCCATGAGGAATAGGCAGGTGTTCATTTTCATAAACAGAAACCAAGTCACCGAGTTGATGAATCAGCCCCATTAAAGGATGCGTTTCATCATCACCAACAATATCTAAAAGCTCATCTAAAGCCTCGACAAGTGCATGAAAATCTTTTTCATTTTCTGGTTTACTCAGCAAAGGAGCAACGTAGTGCCAGTGATCTACAGCCTGTTTAATCATTGCGTTCATACTAATCCTCCTTCCAATGACCTTTGTCATATTCTTTATGGGATAACACATGACGAATATACACACGCTTTGCCTGATACATCACAACAGCAATAAGTCGAATCTTATTCCCACCAATATCGAATACATGAAACTTTCCAACTTTATCAACTGCTGGAAATAACTGCTTCATTTCGGCAAAGTCTTTCGGATCATTTGCCTTAATAATTCGACACCAACCATCGAGTGCTGTTTCAGCCTGTGGCCACTTGTGCATTGCCTCTATAATTCTAGCGTGGGTGATCACATGCATAATATTTTATCGCATTTTGCTATAAATCAAGTATAAACTGATTATCGCATATTGCAATATTTTATAGCGAATTAAACAAACTCAGTTTCACCAACTTGATGATAGTGACGATTAAAATAAACCAACGCCTGATCTTGTTGATTTTTTTGAATAGCAACAATTGGGCAAATAAAAATAGTATGCGTCCCCACTTCTTGAATTTGTGAAATTTCACAATCAAAACTGACCAATGCATTTTTTAATATAGGAGCACCTGTTTCCAAAGCTGCCCATTCAGCCTGCTTAAAACGCTCATCGGAACTCAATTTTGATGAGGCAAATGCATTGGAAAGATGTTCTTGTTCTGCATTTAGCACATTCACACACAGCACTTTATTCTCTAAAAAACTGAGATGTGAACGCGATGATTTATTCATACACACCAATAATGTTGGCGGTGTATCTGTCACGCTACATACCGCAGATGCAGTAAAACCATGACGTCCTGCATCTCCCATTGTCGTCACTACATTGACTGCACTTGATAAGAAAGACATTGCATTTTTGAAGTCTGTTGCTTTAACCATCACCGTATTCCAACACTCAACTTTTTTAGAAAGTTCAAAGGATGCTTTTTGCCTGAAAAAGCATCCCTGATTCACTTAACTTAAATTCACTTGGCTTGAATTCACTTCGCCTGATCGAACGCTTAACTAGATAATTCTTGGCGAATAATCTTCGTACCAGCAGCCAAAGCCTGTAACTTGCCTCGTGCAACCTGACGACTCAATGGTGCCATTCCACAGTTAGTCGATGGGTACAACTTGTCAGCATCGACAAATTGCAATGCTTTGCGCAATGTATCTGCAACTTCATCGGCTGTTTCAATCGTATTCGTTGCGACATCAATCGCACCCACCATCACCTTTTTACCACGGATAAGTTCAAGCAAATCCATCGGAACACGTGAGTTGTGACATTCCAGTGAGATAATATCCAAATTAGACTGCTGTAGTTTTGGGAAAACTGCTTCGTATTGACGCCATTCTGAGCCGAGTGTTTTTTTCCAATCGGTATTGGCTTTAATGCCATAGCCATAGCAAATATGCACGGCTGTTTCACATTTCAAACCTTCTAACGCGCGCTCTAATGTTGCCACGCCCCAGTCATTCACCTCATCAAAAAACACATTAAACGCAGGTTCATCAAACTGGATGATATCCACGCCTGCTGCTTCAAGTTCACGCGCTTCCTGATTCAGGATTTTGGCAAATTCCCACGCCAGTTTTTCACGGCTCTTGTAGTGCGCATCGTATAAAGTATCAATCATGGTCATAGGACCAGGCAGCGCCCATTTGATGGGTTGATCTGTCAGTGAACGCAGGAATTTGGCATCTTCAACAAAGACTGGTTTTTGCCTAGAAACTGCACCCACCACAGAAGGGACACTGGCATCATAACGATCACGAATTTTGACTGTTTCACGTTTTTCAAAATCGACACCTTCAAGGTGTTCAATAAAGGTGGTGACAAAATGCTGACGGGTTTGCTCCCCATCACTCACAATATCAATCTCTGCTTGCTGTTGTTCATGCAGTGATAGACGTAGCGCATCTTGTTTTGCGTCCAGTAATTCTTGCCCTGTTAATTTCCAAGCTGACCAAAGCTTTTCAGGTTCTGCGAGCCACGAAGGTTTAGGTAAACTGCCAGCCGTTGAGGTCGGTAATAAAATAGCCATTTTGAATCTTCTATCTGTATTTTAAGTTAAGCAACACGTTCTTGATTGGCAGCATGTAGCGGCACGAACTTGGCAGCCCATTGTTCAAGAATATCTTGATAAGGCTTGATAAAGTTTTCTTCAGTCCATTTGCCCTGCTTGACTGCCAACTGACCTCGCTCAACACGGTCATATACAACTTGGGTTAATGAATAATCCTGATAATTCAAACTTGGCTGATAGACCTCGCCTGCAGGTGAGTTGGTGTTATAAATTTCAGGACGATAAATTTTCTGGAAACTTTCCATAGTACTGATGGCACTGATCAACTCAAAATCTGTGTAATCATGCAGTAAATCGCCAGAAAAATAGAACGCAAGCGGTGCATTGCTATTTTCAGGTTTGAAGTAACGCACGGTTAAACCCATTTTTTCAAAATAGTCATCGGTTCTTGAATATTCATCATTTTTATATTCTGTACCTAAGACAGGATGCACATTGGTCGTACGATAATAAGTTTTTGTGGTTGATACGCTCAGGCAAATCACAGGTTGTTTTTGAAACTCAGCTTGGAACACTGCTGAACTGACCAAATGCTGATAAAGCTTGCCATGTAAATCACCAAAACTTTCAGGCTTTTCATTTACTTTGCAGCCTAATGCTGGCAAGACCACACTAAAATCATAATCACGAACATACGATGAAAAACTGTTGCCAATCATGCCTTCAATACGTTCATTTGTTTGATGATCTGTGATCGTACTTTTTAGCATTTCAATGAATGGAAAAGTTTTGCCATTTCCTTCAATATCAATTTCTGCAGAAATAATGTCGATTTCAAGCGAATAACGATCACCTTTTGGGTTATCGCAAGATGCCAGCGAGTTAAAACGATTATTGATCATCGCTAAAGTTCTGCGTAAATTTTCCTGACGGCTTTCACCACGCGCCAAATTTGCAAAATTGGTGGTTAAACGCGTGTTGTTAGCAGGTTCATAGTTTTCGTCAAAACGAATACGTTTAATTGAACAGGTGAATGGCTTTGTCATGATGATCTACTACCCAAATTTAAAAAGTTAAAATTTCTGAATGAGGGTATTTATACTGGAACGACAAAGTGAATAAAAATGATTTAACCTCAGTCCAAAGTGAATTTTATTCACCTTAATTTAAAATATGCAGCAAAACATCTAAAAATGATGGTTTTTCTGTTATCCCTTAAATTTAAAAATTAAAATAAATATTTCAATAACAACAAGTTAAAACCAAAAAATATTTTTATTCCGATAAATATTGAAGAGTATATTTTAGAGGACAGCACATAGTTCATTCAGTAGATTTCAGCCCTGAATGAATGAAACTCAGCTTGAAGTTAGAAAATCTCAGCTTCTGATTGGCTTGGTTTAGCATCTTCATGATCAAAATGTATTCAGTTGGTCACATCAAAAAACAACGAGAAAAAAATCGGCAGGCAAAAAAATAGGTCAATTCGTCAGTTGACCAATTGACCTTACGATAAGCTCACTCGGAGCTTCTTAGATGATGCAGTTTTATTGAACTTGTGCAGGAAAATCATCTTCTGCCAATGCAGCGGTAATTTGATCTACTGTTGCAGTGCTTTCCACAGTCACAATTTTAGTCGCTAAATCGACTTCAACTTTTGCAGCAGGATCAACATCTTGAATGGTTGCCGTGACACCACGTGCACAACCGCCACAAGTCATATTTTCAATCAATAGTTTCATTGCGAACTCCACACTTCTGCCTTTGTTGAACTGTAGTTTAAAGCTTACTATGCTGGCAAGGTCAAGCCTATTTTGGGCTAAAATTTACTTGACCTTACCATCGTGTCAATCTATATGCTAAACACATCCTCCAAATTATAGAGACGACCATGGACGCAAAACACCCAAATGCCTCTCCCTATCAGGAAACTTTGTCTATAGAAGGCATGACCTGTGCCTCATGTGTCGGGCGTGTCGAAAAAGCCTTAAAAAAAGTCGATGGTGTAGAAAAAGCTGAAGTGAATCTTGCAACAGAAAAAGCACTGATTCACGCATCGCAACCTTTAGACCGTGCACTGCTCATTAAGGCAGTGCAACGTGCAGGTTTTGATGTAGCTGCCATTCAACCAATAGAACTGTCTATTGATGGCATGACCTGTGCCTCGTGTGTAGCACGTGTCGAAAAAGCCTTAAAGAAAGTGTCTGGTGTAGAACAAGCCAATGTCAATTTGGCGACTGAACGCGCATGGATTCAACCGAATGCCACAGTTTCTAGCCAAGACCTGATTCGAGCGATTCAAAAAGCAGGTTATGACGCCAAACTGCTGCAACACGACTCTAACGAACAACACGATAAAAAGAATCTGGAACAGCAACAACTGAAACGTGATTTAGTAATTTCACTGATTTTAGCCTTGCCTGTATTTATTCTGGAAATGGGCTCACACATGATTCCCGCCTTTCACATGTGGGTGATGCACAATATTGGGCAACAACAAAGTTGGTTGATTCAATTTGCTTTAACCACATTGGTGCTGCTGTTACCAGGACGTCGTTTTTATCAAAAAGGGATTCCAGCGCTGTTACGTTTTGCGCCTGATATGAACTCTTTGGTGGCTGTGGGAACTTTGGCTGCATACAGTTTTTCATTGGTAGCGACATTTATGCCACAGCTTTTACCAGAAGGCACAGTGCATGTTTATTATGAAGCTGCGGCAGTGATTGTCAGTTTAATTTTGCTAGGGCGCTATTTCGAAGCCAAAGCCAAAGGTCGCACTTCACAAGCCATTCAGCATTTAATTGGTATGCAAGCCAAAACTGCGCGTATTCATCGAGATGGTCAAATCATTGAAGTACCTGTGGCAGAAGTCAGTTCCAATACCATTGTCGAAATCCGCCCGGGTGAACGTATTCCTGTAGATGGTGAAGTAGTCGAAGGTCATAGTTATATAGATGAATCGATGATTACAGGTGAACCTGTTCCTGTGGCAAAACAAGTGGGCAATCAAGTTGTAGGCGGTACCATCAACCAAAATGGCACACTAAATATTCGTGCTACTGCCATTGGTGAAGCTTCGGTGTTGGCGCAAATTATTCGTATGGTCGAGCAGGCGCAAGGCTCTAAATTACCTATTCAAGCCTTGGTGGATAAAGTGACCATGTGGTTTGTACCTGCCGTGATGTTATTGGCTGCACTTACTTTTATTGTGTGGTTTATTTTTGGTCCAGAACCTACCCTAACCTTTGGTTTAGTCAATGCAGTCGCTGTTCTAATTATTGCCTGCCCATGTGCGATGGGTTTAGCCACACCGACTTCAATTATGGTGGGAACAGGTCGTGGCGCAGAAATGGGCGTGCTGTTTCGTAAAGGCGAAGCTTTGCAGCTTTTGCAAGATGTTAAAGTGGTCGCGGTGGATAAAACAGGAACGCTCACCGAAGGCAAACCAACATTAACCGATTTTCATGTGCAATCGGGTTTTGATGCAGATCAGGTCTTTGCACTTTTGGCATCGGTAGAAGCGAAATCTGAGCATCCCATTGCACTGGCGATTGTGCAAGCTGCAACAGAAAAGCAAGTCAGTTTACTGCCTGTGACCGAGTTTGACAGCATCACAGGTTCAGGTATTGAAGCACTGGTGAATGGTCAACGTATTCAGATTGGTGCAGACCGTTATATGCAACAAATTGGGCTAGATGTTAGCGCTTTTAATGCAGAAGCTGCACGTTTAGGACAAGAAGGCAAAACACCCATTTATATGGCGATTGATCAACAACTGGCAGCCATTGTTGCCGTTGCAGACCCAATTAAAGACACGACTTTTGCTGCTATTGCGGCGTTGCATCAACTGGGTTTAAAAGTGGCGATGATTACGGGAGATAACCGACATACGGCTCAGGCAATTGCTGCACGTTTACAGATTGATCATGTGGTGGCCGAGGTTTTACCTGAAGGCAAGGTCGATGTTGTACGTGAATTACAACAGCAATTTGGACGTGTGGCTTTTGTGGGTGATGGTATTAATGATGCCCCTGCTTTGGCACAAGCCGATGTTGGAATTGCGATTGGTACAGGTACAGATGTTGCGATTGAAGCAGCCGAAGTTGTATTGATGTCGGGCAATTTACAAGGTGTGCCCAATGCAATTGCTTTGAGTAAAGCCACTATCCGCAATATTCGTCAAAATCTGTTTTGGGCATTTATTTATAATATTGCCTTGATTCCAATTGCTGCAGGCGTGCTATACCCGTTTGCAGGTATTTTGCTCTCGCCTATTTTTGCTGCGGGCGCGATGGCATTATCTTCAGTGTTTGTATTGGGTAATGCGCTCCGTTTAAAATATTTCCAAGCAGCACAGATTTAAATGCAACATACAAAAGGGTTTAGAAGATTGCTCTACGCCCTTTTTATGAGAGAAGTCACATGAATATTGGTCAAGCCTCTAAGCTATCGGGTATTTCCAGCAAAATGATTCGTTATTATGAGCAAATTGGTTTACTGGATACCGCCAAACGCTCTGCTTCGGGTTATCGGATTTATTCTGAGCAAGATTTAAAAACTTTGTCTTTTATTAAGCATGCACGGGATTTGGGGTTTTCTTCTGAGCAAATGAAAGAATTGCTAGGTTTATGGAAAAATGCTGACCGACAAAGTGCAGAAGTGAAGCAACTCACGCTTAAACATATTGAAACCTTAAAACAGAAGATTACGCAATTACAGGAAATGGCGAACTGGTTGCAAAGCTCTGCAGATCATTGCTCTGGCGATGAACAGGCAGATTGTGTGATTTTGAAAGATATTGAATTGGGGAAGTGATTTGGAATTAAGCTTCCCCCATTCAAACAAGACCTGACAGTTATCCACTTGTTAGAAACCATTGTTGTATCTGTCAGCTTAAATTTAACTTAGGAAATCTACATCCCTATCTTTTTAATACATAGCATAAAAAAACTCACACTTTGGGGAAGTGTGGGGGGAAACTTGGAATATCTGTTACTTTATGGGAGCGTATTATATATAAACACAATTTGAATTAGTGAGCATTCTATATAATTTACGAGATAAATTTAACACTTTTTAAGAATCTCTCCGATAAACTGCACAACAATCAAGTTTTAGCACTATTCATTACGCATATTTTAGCGCGGTAATTCATATCCTTTTTCATTAATTAAACGAACCGCAGCATCACAGACTTCTGCATCATAAATTGTACCGTGTCCACGTATGACTTCTGCAAGTGCGACATCTACCCCTAATGCGAGGAGAAATAAATGACTTTAAATCAAATACGTCTGGCGATACTAAGTCACGAGATAATTTAGGCATACTTTACCCTGCACCCAACCGATGAATGGTTTTTAGACTGACTTCGCTCACTACAGGTACCACAATATTCTGAAAAGACATCACGATATTTCCTATTTACTTGCAAGCCTGATTGAATCAATCTCTTTTATCATCTTACAAGCTATTGATCATTTTTTAAGGCATTTAAAGGTTGAAATTTAAGGAAATTTTATAAAAAACTCCAAGCTCAAACTCAAAAACCACATTACGACTTCATCTATTTTGTGAAATACCTCTCATTTTTAAACGATAAATTTTTTAGAATGATTTATGCTATATCACACATCAATAAACGAAAATTGAATAACAAGAGAGTTTGATCTATGCCACATTCTTACCACCTCGAAAAACACTATATTGAACGGTCTGGATGGTTACGTGCTGCAGTATTGGGTGCGAACGATGGGATCATTTCTGTGACCAGTTTGGTCGTGGGGATGGCAGCCAGTGGTGCATCTTCTCAAACATTGTTAATTACCTGTATTGCAGGCTTAATTTCGGGCGCTGCTTCTATGGCAGCAGGTGAATATATTTCGGTGAAATCTCAACAAGACATTGAACAAAATGACCTTGCGATGGAAGCACGCGAATTAAAACTCAATCCAGAGCATGAACTAAAAGAACTCACCAATATTTATATGATTCGTGGTTTAGATGCCGAATTGGCAGAACAAGTTGCCATACAACTGACTGCTCACAATGCTCTAGATGCCCATGCCCGTGACGAAATTGGTATTTTAGAACACACCTCAGCGCAGCCATTTATGGCAGCTTTTTCATCGGCATTGGCATTTACTGTAGGTTCATTATTCCCGTTGGTGTCTATTTTACTCTTACCTGAACATCTGTTAGACAAAGGCGTGATGTTGGTCGGTGTAATCAGTCTAGGGGTTATGGGTGCGCTTGCCAGCTATGTCGGTGGCGCAAGTATGTGGAAAGGTGCATTGCGTGTCATGATCTGGGGTATTGTCGCCATGGTATTCAGTGCGTGGATTGGTTCAATGTTCCATGTCGCTGTGGCTTAAAATCTAGAAAACTCAGTATAAAAATCTGCCCTATCTTTGGATAAAAATATGTTCAGAGATAGGGCAAGCTTCAGAAATAACATGAATGAACAGCTTATCCATGCAAAGTTTATATCTCTAAAACTTCTATCTTCAAAGTTAATCAAATAAAACTACAACAGATTCAGCCCACAATTTTAAGTCAGTTTTAAGTTTCAAATTTTAAACTAAAGCATCTTAAAGTCTTTTGAATCATTGACAATGTCTAAGCAGCCCGAATCACCACTTGCTCCATCTATCTTTGCCCGACTACGCTTTTGGCAAAAACCGATTTCTTTATTCTATTTCAATCTACTGCTTGCCCTATGGTTAGGCTTGGTATTGAACTATGGATTTTATGAGAAAATTCAACAATTCACACCTTATCAGGGCATTAAAGCCATAGGCTTATTGATTGCAACTGTGATCGTCATCGTATCGGCGTATCATCTGTTGCTGCAATGGCTAAACTGGCGTTGGAATGCCAAAATATTAGCCAGTATTTTGATTGTAGTCGGTGGATTCAGCGCTTATTTTGTTAATAGCTTGGGCGCAGTGATTACCGCAGACCAAATTCAAAATATGCTGCAAACCGATGTACGTGAAGTACGTGATCTTTTGTCTGTACGCTTAGTGGTTTGGAGTGTGCTGTTTGTACTATTGCCATTGGTCTTGGTGTGGTCTGTTAAAATTCAGCCGACTCATTTTGCCCGTCAATTACTGCAAAAGACTTTAGGCAGTGTAGTTTCGATTGTGCTGATTTTGGGTTTATTGTTCTGTTTTTATGTGGATTATGCTGCAATCTTCCGCGAGCATCGTGATTTAAAAGGCATGCTTTCTCCACAAAATGCGATTGCCTCTAGTCTATCGTATTATAAAAAGAAAGCACCCAAACAGAATTTGCCGCTGCTGCGCTATGGTGAAGATGCACATTTAATTCAACGTGCGCAAACAGGCACAGCACCCAAAATTATGCTGTTGGTGGTTGGTGAAACTGCACGTGCCGAAAGCTTCTCGCTGAATGGCTACGCAAAAAATACCAACCCTGAACTCTCTAAGCTGCCTGTGATTAATTTCACTCAAGTCAGCTCTTGTGGTACAGCCACGGCTGTTTCTGTGCCGTGCATGTTCTCGGGGATGCCACGCCAAAATTATGATGAACAACTGGCAAGTCACCGTGAAGGATTACTGGATATTGCTCAGCGTGCAGGTTATCAAGTCACTTGGATTGATAACAATTCAGGCTGTAAAGGTGCCTGTGATCGGGTGCAGCAATATCAAATTCCTGCAGCGCTAAAACAAAAATGGTGTGATGCTAGCGGTGAATGTTTAGATGAAATTTTAGTGGACAGTTTACAGGCTTATCTTGCTCAGCTTGACTCGAAAGACAGACGTTCACATTTAATTATCTTGCACCAAATGGGCAGTCATGGACCTGCTTATTTCAAACGCTCAACCGTAGCTTATCAACCCTTCCAACCGACGTGTAACAGCAATGCGATTCAGGGTTGCAGTGCCGATGCCTTACGCAATACCTATGACAACTCGATTGTCTATACCGACCATGTTTTAAGTCAGTTGATTCAAACTTTAGAGCAACAAAAACACTATCAAACTGGTTTTTGGTATTTATCTGATCATGGTGAATCGACAGGCGAGCATGGTTTATATTTACACGGCGCACCGTATTCTATGGCACCGACTCAACAAACTCATGTACCGATGCTGATGTGGTTTTCAGAAGCTTGGCAACAACAAAATTCCGCGCAAGTGAATTGCTTAAAAGCACAACGCCAAGCAGCATTGAGTCAGGACAATCTTTTCCCAAGTTTATTGAGCTTACTAGATGTAAAAAGCCAAGTGATTGATCCGAAAAATGATATGCTGAATCAATGTTCTGCCCCATCTACCACTCAACCGCAGCACGAGTCATCACATGCCTAAAATATTAATCATTGAAGATGATTTTATGATTGCCGAATCGACCCAAACCTTGCTCAAGTTACAGCAATTTGATGTTACTTGGGGGAACAACGGGATTGATGGCTTAAAGCAATTAGAGCAGCAAGATATCCAGTTGGTGTTGCTGGACTTAGGCTTACCCATGATGGACGGCATGCAGGTATTAAAAAACATTCGCCAGTTACATCCACAATTGCCCGTGCTGATTATTTCTGCGCGTGATCAATTGCAACAACGGGTGGATGGTTTAAATCAGGGTGCAGATGATTATTTAATTAAACCCTATGAATTTGATGAATTACTGGCGCGAATTTATGCCCTGCTCAGACGTAGCGGCGCACAAAATCCTGTAAACGATACCGCACATATTTTAAGTTATGGCGATTTAGTCTTAGATACCGAACAACATTTGGCAAAATTCAAAGGTGAATATATCGAATTGTCGAATCGTGAATGGGCAATTTTAATGGCTTTGGTCAGCCACCCTAATAAAATTTTCTCTAAAAGTAATTTAGAAGATAAATTATATGATTTTGACAGTGAAGTCAGCAGCAACACCATTGAAGTCTATATTCACCATTTACGCGCCAAACTTGGCAAGGACTTTATTCGTACCATTCGTGGTTTGGGCTACCGTTTAGGGCAAATTTAATGCAATCCTACTCTTTGCAAAAACGTCTGATTGTTTATGTTTCTATCTTTAGTGTCATGTTGGGCTGCGTTTTGGTATTTGCAGCGTATCGAATTGCCCTAGAAGAAATGAATGAAATTTTAGATGCACAAATGCAAAGTTTGGCAGAACGCATTGCAGCGAACCATCCTGAACCTACACAGAGCCAAATCGATTTAAATCAGAGATATAGCGAAGAAGACTTATTTGTCGATATTTGGTCATATGACGATGCTACAACACAATTACACCCTCAAGATGTGTTGCTACAACCCGTAGAAAAACCAGGGTTAATAACTGCTAGTTGAAATCTACCTATTTCTATATTATTATATACAAATGAGTAGATATGTTAGTATTGGCGTTGCAGCTAAAACACTGGGTGTTTCCATCCAAACCCTAAGAAGATGGGATGAGGAAGGCACTTTAGTCGCAGATAGAACCCCAAAAAATCACAGACGTTACGATCTAAGCAAGATCACACCTGAACTTATCCATGATCTATCAATTCAGAACAGCCGAAAAACTATTGCTTATGCAAGAGTATCTAGTCACGATCAAAAGGCTGATCTTGAGCGACAAAAACAAGTTTTGGAAATGTACTGTGCCAAGCAGGGATGGACATTTGAGATTATTAGTGATTTAGGCTCAGGGATGAATTATCACAAAAAAGGGCTTAAGGCTCTTTTGGATGGAATTATTAATAATGAAATTGGTCGATTGGTTTTAACCCACAAAGATCGATTATTACGTTTTGGTGCTGAATTGGTTTTTGCTTTATGTGAAGCTCGGAATGTTGAAATTGTAATTATTAATCAGGGTGAAAATTTGAGTTTTGAGGAGGAACTGGCTCAAGATGTCCTGGAAATTATCACTGTATTTTCAGCACGATTATATGGAAGCCGAAGTAAAAAGAACCAAAAGCTAATACAGGCGGTCAAAGAAGCACTATGAGTCGATTTATACGAGGGCATATCATTGAATTGATGCCCAATAATAAACAAGCAAGCCATTTTGCTCAGGCAAGTGGTGTTGCTCGTTTGTCGTATAATTGGGCTTTAAGAGAGTGGCAGCGACAATACAAGGCTGATAAGGAATATCGAGATCAGTGTGAGTATTATGATGTTGCGGTGAATGAAATGCTTCTTAATAGACCTAAAGAGAGTAAATTAAGAAAGCACCTAAACACTTTTAAATTTGAAAAATATCCTTTCATGAAGAAAGTGACTAAGTGCGCACCACAGTTGGCGATTAAGCAGTTGGGTAGTGCTTTTGATAGATTTTTTAACGGCAAATCAGGATACCCCAAGCCAAGAAAAAAAGGCAAGGATGACCGTTTTTCATTATCAAATGATCAATTTAGCGTAAAGGGTCGGTCTATTAAAATCCCTAATTTGGGTTGGGTGAAAATGACTGAGAATCTGCGCTATAAGGGTAAAATTCTCTCGGCCAAAATATTTAAACAAGGTGGTAAGTGGTTTGTATCAATCGCTGTCGAACTCACCCAGATCGAAAAGCTTAAACCGAAAACAGGTTTAAGTATCGGTGTTGATTTGGGTGTCTCTAATCTTGCCACCCTTTCAAATGGTGAGGTTATTCCTTCTAACGCACCACTTAAAAGACAGCTTGCAAAACTAAGGCGACTCAACAAGTCTTTTAGTCGTAAGAAAAAAGGTAGTCAGAATCGAGAAAAAGCAAAAGCCAAGCTATCTCGCCTGCACTATAAAATTGCCTGTCTACGCAAGAATAATCTTCATCAAGTCACAACGGATTTGGTAACACGTTTTGATGTGATTGCGATTGAAGATTTGAATGTTAAAGGCATGTTGAGGAATCGTAAACTCGCAAGAGCTATATCCGATATGGGTTTTTATGAGTTTAAAAGGCAGTTGATTTATAAAGCCAAACAGCATGGAAAATCGGTACTTTCGGTTGGTCGATTCTTCCCAAGTAGTAAAATGTGTTCGTGCTGTGGTGAATTAAATCAATCTCTCACACTTTCTGCGCGAGAGTGGAAGTGCTTAGTTTGCCAAACCATCCAAAATCGTGATGTTAATGCATCAATTAATATCCTGCGATATGCGGATAAAGATTTAATCACTGCATAAGTGGTGATTAAGGCGGTGAGTTACACCGTGACAGCCTATGGAATTGAGGTAATCCCTAAAGCAAATGTTTTAGGTTCTTGATGGTGAAGTAGGAATTAAACATCAAACCCACATTGAGTAGGTTTGAGTAGGTTTTAAATAACGGTTTTATAATCATCAAACCGAAGTTGGACTGTGGCATACCTATATTTTGCCGCAAGAAACCCTACAGATTCAAATTAGCCAGCAAAACTCTGTGCGCCAATATTTAGCTTTAGAATTAGCGGCAAATATGTTTATTCCCTATGCAATATTTTTACCCTTTGCCCTTTTGGCTTTGGGTTGGCTGATTCGTCATAATTTTCAACCACTAAATAACTTTAAAAGCGAATTGGCACGTCGTAAAGCGCAGGATCTCAGCCCGATTCACATGTTGGATTATCCTGTCGAGCTTGCACCCACGATTCAGGAAATGAATCAGTTATTTACGCGAATTTCTGCCGCACAGCAGGAACAGCGCCAGTTCGTTGCCGATGCTGCACATGAATTACGTACCCCACTCACTGCACTCAATTTACAAGTACAAATTTTATTGCAGCAATTTCCACATAGTGATGCCCTCAATAATTTAAGCCAAGGGGTTTTGCGTTTACAGCATTTAGTCAATCAGTTATTAAGCTTAGCCAAGCAAGATGCCTCAGATAGTCTAATTGAAAACGATCAAACCCTATCTTTAAATCAAATGACCATTGCCTGTGTGGAACAGCTCATTCAATTGGCATTGCAAAAAGATATTGATTTAGGTGTCGAACAACGCCAAGAGTTGAATATTCATGGACAAAGTTCTGCTTTACTTCCATTATTTATAATTTAATTGATAATGCGATTAAATATACCCCCAAACAAGGCGTGATTAATGTGACTATTTTTCAGCAAGAACAACATGCAATTTTGCAAATTGAAGACAGTGGTGCAGGCATTGACCCCGCACTATTCAATCAAATTCGACAGCGTTTTTACCGTATTCATAACCATGCGGAAATTGGTAGTGGTTTAGGTTTATCTATTGTAGATAAAGCCACCCAACGCTTAGGTGCAAGTTTAGAGTTTTCTAAAAGTGCCAGTTTAGGTGGTTTATGTGTGCAGGTTAAATTTCCGATGCGTTAAGATCGGGTTTTAAGTTAGATTTTGAGTGTGCAATTTATGCGCCAAGAATGCATAGGCAACCACATTCAAACACCAAGTAATCCAGCCTGTCCAAAGATTATGACTAAAAAAATGTGCCCCGCGCATCATTTGCGCCCAGCCCATCCCCATGCCTAAAATACATGCTGCAATTAAGAAAAAATAAGCACGTTTAGGTTGAGCAACCCGATAAACAAAATATCCTACCAATAAAGCAAAACCACTTGAGGCATGCCCCCCTGGAAAACAATGCCCTGCCGTTGCACTTAAATCCCGCCGAACACCATGCGCTGTGGCAATGCTCATATCCCACGGGCAAGCATGTGCCGACTGTGATTTAAGTATTGCAATCACACTGGTCGAAATCACCACCATCCAAAAGAAATAGCCAAACTCCCAACGACGAGCACGTAATTTTTGAAATTTGAAAGACAGCAACCAAGCCAGTAAATAACTCAGATATACCGCAATGAGGATATATTTGACATACCGATGATTTAATACAGCCAATGCCCAGTCTTGTCGAAGTGGAAATTCTGCATGAGCATCCACAAAGGGTTGAATGAGGTATAAATCTAGCCTGCCTGCAACGCTAAAGAAATTGAGCAATATCAGCAAACTCAGAAGGAGTAAAATTGCTTGAAGAAGTAAAAATTTTGAATGCTGATGCCGCATGAGGAATACTCAACTCACTATCTATTTTAAAGTCTGTTTTATGCTTGTTTTTTAAGGAATTAAGCAGAAATCAGGCATGCACCCCAAGTCAATGCGATAATTGCCAAAGCAACAAATTGCGCTGCACTGCCCATATCTTTGGCATTTTTAGACAAGGGATGTTGCTCAATTGAAACACGATCGACCACAGCTTCAATGGCTGAATTAATCAGTTCGACAATGATGGCAAGTAAACACACCACTATCATGATCACTTGTTCGACACGACTAACAGGCATGAAAAAACTGAGTGGAATCAGCAGTGAATTAATCAGAATGATTTGCCGAAATGCCGCTTCATTTTGAAAGGCGGCTTTAAACCCTGCCAAAGAATAGCTTGTGGCATTCAAAATCCTTTGTAAACCAGAAGTGCCTTTGTAAGGAGAGCGTGGAAGCATAGTGAATCTGATTTGAAATAAATCCGATGTTAAGTCACTTAGCTTAAAATTGGCTTAAATATAACCTTTTGAGACTATTAAATTAAATCTGTGTAATATGTAACATTATGAATGCCTATTGAATAATAAGACTCCATCTAAAGTAAGCTGTAAATACCATCAATTTCTTATTGTTGAATCTAAGGTTGTATCAATTGCTCGGCTTCAACTTGCTTAATATCAAAATCAGGACTTTCTTTGGCTTGAATAATTTGCACAGGAATAAAGCGCACTTGAACCACACTTGGTTTTCCACGTGGGTCTTGTGCTAATTTTTGATTCAATGCAGAAATCTGTTGAGGTTTTGGCGCTATATCTCCACGCAAGACTACGCGAATTAAAGTCATCTCTTTACGCCGATCAAACTGCACCGTATCAATCAAATTATTATGTTGATTAAATTGACTTTCAATCAAGCTTTCTACCTGATGTTCATACATCTGTTTATTTAACATCATCATAAAGTTAAAGCTTAAATAGATACCCAGCGCAAAAAGTACTAAAAGACTCACGATATTTCTTTTAATAAATTCAATTACTGTGCTATTTACTTCTTCATCTGAACCGCGTCTAAAACCTGCTGCCCATAACACCAGTGAAGAACTAATTTGAATAGCAACAATATTGGTCAGTGCCAACAGCAGAGCATTTGCTGCATGTTTCCATTCCAGATGCGCAATTAATATGCCACTTGCAACCAGCGGCGGTACCAAAGCAGTCGCAACTGCAACGCCAACAACAGCCACAGACAGACGTGGTGAAACGGCTGCAAATGCCCCTGCTGCACCACCCGCAAGTGCAATCATTAAATCCATAATGGTAGGCTGAGTTCTAGACAGAATTTCATGGGTGATAGGTAAGTTAATATTGATAAGACCTAAAATGATGCCAATACTGACAATCATCGACACACCTAAAACTAAGGTTTTAAATGCTGTTTTAAAAAACAACCATCGATTATCAATAAATGCTAAAGCCATACCTGAAATAGGGCCTAGCATCATCGCAACCAGCATTGCACCAATCACCACTGCGGCTGAATTTGACAATAAACCATAGCCCGCAATAATCGCTGCCAAAGCATTCATTATAAAAAAGGTTTTGCTTGGTAAGGCATCCGCTTGAATGTTCAACCGTACTTGTTTATGATCAATTTTTTTAGAATTTTCGCGCTCCGCCTGTTTGTATTTCAGCTTTTCTTTCAAAAGTTCATATTTTTCTTGTTCAGGACTGTCTTCAACCACTATCGTTGGATCTTGATCTTTTTCCAAAGCATACCTCCGTGTCAGCTAAAGAAGAATCTTTCCAAATCCTCATACGGCCGTAGACTTTGTGCAATTACGCCCATCATGTTTAGCTTCATACAATTTATTATCTGCAAGTTTCAGTACATCAGAAACATCTTCTGCATCTCGAGGCCAAAAAGCGATGCCAACAGAGATGGTGATTTGACCCATCTGATTAATCGTAGTTTCCTGCATGGTTTTTCTAAGCCGCTCTGCAGCTTTATACACCACATTTGCATCTGCAGTCGTCATTAAAACTAGAAATTCTTCACCGCCACTACGACAGCAAACATCCTGTTCCCTAAAATTAGTTAGCATTATTTGCGCGAGCGTTTTAAGTACCACATCACCTTGATCATGCCCATACTGATCATTAATTTGCTTAAAAAAATCTATATCAATGGCTAATACTGCAAATTCGGTACGAGTCTCTAGCAGTTCATTTAAAAATAATTGCATACCACGACGGTTATATAAACCTGTTAATGGGTCCGTATTGACACGATGTTTTAACTCCGCAATCCGATCACTAAAGGTTTCCGAACTCATTAATAATGAGGTTCTAAACTTTAAAACCTCGAAATACCACGGATCAACTTCTTTAATTTTATTTTCAATGTCCGCATGATTGAGCATACTTGCCATACGTGCCAAGCGGTTCAAAGGTGAAGAAATAAAGCTTGAGATATACCAAATCAATAAAAAAATAAAAAAGTAAAAAATGAAGATTCCAATCGATACTTTAAAAATCAGCGTATTAGCTTGTGCAAGTAAATCATCTGTGGGCTGCTGAGAAACTACAATCCAATTTACACTTGGAATATGTGCAAAACCCGCCAAATTATCTATACCTAAACTATTCTTTAAACGAATTGATCCCTTTGTATTCTTATTAATATAATCCAAACCTGTATTATTGATAATTTTTTCACCAATTCGCTTTTTATCTGGATGAAAAATAATACGATTATGTTGATCAATCACATACATATAACTTTTTTTATAATCATACTGAGTATTGAGCATGGTATTAATCAAGTTCTGCTCCTGTAAATAAATCGTACCACTGATTAAGCCTAAATATTGATGTGTTTTATTATAAATAGGTTGTGACATCATGACGATTAAATTATTACTTATAGACCAATAGGGAGATGAAATATAAGTTTTCTTTTTTTCAATAGATCCATCAATACCAATGGTACTATAAGCCTGATTAAAATTAAGTTTTAATGTATTAGGTGCATAAGCTAAAATATGTTTATTCTGCTCTACCAATAAAACACTATTAAAATTATTCGATTGATTTTTTAAGCGTTTTACTTCTTCTTTTCTAACTTGTGTATTATAAAATTTTTTTTCTAATAAACGTGCACTATAATCCAACTCTTGCAGCATATCTGAAAAATGTTGATTGGCACTGGTGGCAATTTTTTCTGCATATTTTTCATTGATCGAAAGTGAATTTTGAATTAATTGTTGTTTAATTACATAATTTAAAATAAAAATACTTACGACAAATAAGCCTGATACACTTAAAATTGTGGAAATTAAAATAAGTTTACGCAGATCCAATCCAAGTCGTAGTAAAAAATGTTTCAACAGTTCCTACCCCAAAAATTCAAAAACTGTGACAATTGCCAACTTTAACACATAATTTTACAACTCAATCACATAATTTTAAAGCAATATAGTTGAATTTTTGATGTTCAATTCAACAAATTGGATAATTCGCTTGTTGCTGACCACAAACTAAATCAGAAATATATCCTCTAAATACAATTTCTACCACACACTTCCTAAGAATGCACCGACTAATAACAAATAAAGACAACTTGAATTTTTTCGTTCTTATTTTTTGCTGAAAACCTTGTCTATTCGATAAATTTTTAGGGTCAGTTACTCATAAAATTACAAAAAATAAATATCTTTTCATGCTTAAAATTTATATAACCACTTAATAAATAGGTTTTTTCTTATATTTAAATAATATTCTAATTTAAGCGGTTGCTCATTTTTAACAGTCTTTTTTGTTGTGGACTCATTAGCATCAGGGCAGATTCCCATGATCATAACTCAACCTCAAACTCTACTCAGTACACCTATAGAATGAGCTGCTCAACAAACCCTTTATGTGCCAATACCTTGGTCTTATCCTGCACAAACATAGTAGCAAAAATTTCAATATTAAAACCTAAAATGGTCGCTGCGTCGATTTTAGTCATAGAAATCAACTTAGCTTTCAGACTTCGCATTGTCATGATGCTACTCATCCGCATTTTATTTTCCACCCTGATCAAAACATTAGCGTGCAAGGCAAATGCTTAGATGGGGCAGGAAAACAGAAACATAATGCTGCTGAAGTTATTGCTTATAACTTTAATGGACAAAGTAACCAAAATGGTATCTCGATGGTCAGCGTATTCGTAGTGCTGATACAGGCGAATGTTGAGACATTTATATTGAAAAATGAAAATGTACAGCTGCAATCTAAATCGTGGTCAGAAATTCAATTTTATTGCATTACAAATAAAAATCACTCATCCGATTAACCTAGTCTTTTCATTTAAAGATGGGGGAATTAGTGAATGATGATTTAAAAACAACTTTAAAAAAATTTAAACACCATTAATTAAGGATGCTGGCTAAACAAATCAAAAATCACTTTTCTTAACCACTGATGACTAGTTTGGTGATGACAAGACGTATGCCAATATTGTCGTACAGGATAGGTTGGAAAATTCAAAGGCGCACTCACTACTTGTAAATTCCCGCGTGCCAATAACACCTCACTTAAATAATAAGGCACTGTCGCAATCATATCGGTTTCTTGCACAATTAAACCGACCCCTAAATAACTTGGGATACTCATTAGAATATTACGTCTTAAACCACGATTGCTTAATTCATTTTCAATATGGTAGTGACCTATACTGGTATCTACATCGACATGCGATTCACGAATATAAGCTTCAACATCTAAACTTTTTTCACAAATACGTGGATGATCTTTACGACTAATCACCACATAATATTGTAAAAATAATTGCTGCTGATAAAAACCCTGCTCTAACTCAGGTAAAAAACCAATCGCAAAATCAATTTCACCATTTGCCATTTGATAACTGGTTTCACGGGTAATAGGACGAATTTTAATCCGCACTGAAGGTGCATATTTTTTTAAAAACTTGGTCAGTTTTGGCAATAAAACCAAATGCGAAACATCGGTCATTGCCAAGGTAAATAATTGATCGGAATGTGTCGGATCAAAATCGACTTTAAAATTATTGACCGTTTCAATTTTATTAATAATTTCACTAATCGGTGAAAAAATCTGTTTCGCCAACTCTGTAGGCAACATTTCATTGCCAACCCTTAAAAATAATGGGTCATTAAAATGCTGACGAATTTTATTTAAACAGTTACTAACCGCAGGCTGACTCATGCCCAATGCATCTGCTGCTGCAGACACATTTTTTAATTTATATACATAGTAAAAAATCTGTAGCAGTTTGCTATCTAACTTAAACATATCCATCTTTCCTTAGAATCAGTTTCACTGCTCAGTTTTCATCCTTATTTAACGCCAAGCTTTTAATTTAGAGCTATGCCCAATGCCCACATTAAAACAATTGGTCGGATCCAATTTTTGATAATGCTGCTTTAAGGCAGGCTTCGCCACATATAAATGCCCAACATTATGCTCTGCAGGATACTCTGCCCCACGTGCATCAAGCAATGACCACATTTGATGTTCCATCGCCAACGGGTCTACGCCTTTTTTAATAATATAGTCCTGATGAAAGACATGACATAAAAAATGACCATAATACAACTTATGTATAATCGCCTGCTCCAACTCTTCGGGCAAGGTTTCAACCCATTGCTGATCATTACGTCTTAACGCAATATCTAAAGCAACAATGTCTTCCACTTCATTTCGATGTGTATCACGATAACGAATTGCAGCACCTGCCACTGCAAAGCGATGCAGAAAAGCCTTGCGGCCTTCGTCTTCATTACATAGAAAAAAACTGCCGGAATTGCGCGTGATAAAATAATCCATTAAAAACTGCTGTACTGCCGCAACAT
The DNA here is from genome assembly GCF_013418795.1 of Acinetobacter sp. YH12120. Taxonomy (NCBI): domain Bacteria; kingdom Pseudomonadati; phylum Pseudomonadota; class Gammaproteobacteria; order Moraxellales; family Moraxellaceae; genus Acinetobacter; species Acinetobacter sp. YH12120. Next base: position 225,080 of record NZ_VPBI01000004.1, read on the forward strand.
CTTGCTGCTCAATGCGCAAAATTAAATGATGTTCATACAAATCACGAAATTGGTTCATGCGTTCTGGTAAATGATTTGGCAGTAGTTTCGTGAACATTTGCAAAACTTTATCCGACAATCCACGCATGCCCCAACGGGTTAGAAAACCATCAACTTTGTCTTTCATGGCAAAAGCTGCAGGTACTTTACTGGTGCCAAACTTCTCGATAAACAAGAAGCTGTCTTTGCCATATTCTGCACCAATGTCATAGGCATCTCGATGAATATACTCGCCAGCAATCGGTACACGCGGCAAATCACGTAATAAAAAACGGCGAATCGCGGTTAAATCATCCTGCTGATTGCTGCCGATATAAAACACCTGACTCGGAATTTTCTCAAACGTATCCAAACGCACCGCAAACACACAGACTTTACCTGCCGAACCCGAAGCTTCAAACAAACGGCTCGGGTCGGCATTAAACCGTGCAGGCGTATCGGCATCGACTTGGGCAACATCATGCACGTAACGCTGATCTGAAGCACAACAATGTTCCGAATATTCAATATCTTCAGGGCGATATTGTTGTTGCTCAAGTTTGGTTAAAATTTCTTCTGGCGAGTTCCCTAAATTCACCCCCAAATGATTGATGAGTTGCAACTCGCCCAGTGCATCGACTTGTGCATATAAGGCCAACTCAGTATAGGCAGGACCACGTCTGACCAATGCACCACCTGAATTATTACATACCCCGCCCAACACTGAAGCGCCAATACAAGATGAACCAATGACTGAGTGTGGCTCTCGCTGATGCGGCGCCAATTGCTGTTCCAAAGCATCCAATGTTGCACCAGGCAAGCAAATCACTTGCTTGGCATCGTTGATGAGCTGAATACCTTTTAAACGTTGGGTGTTGATCAAAATTACAGGACGATCATAGTCATCACCAAAAGGGGTAGAACCACCCGTGAGTCCAGTATTGGCGGCTTGCATAATAATAATGCAATCTGCTGCCACAGCCACTTGTAACACTTGCCACTGCTGCAATAAAGAACCTGGCGTGACCACCGCAAAAACCTGTCCTTCGCCAAAACGTCGCCCTTGACGATATAAACGAGTATCTGATTCATGGGTCAATACATGCGCTTTTCCCACAATATCGACCAAGTTTTTGAGGGTTGCTGCAGCATCAAATTGTGTTGCAGAAGAAATTGTCTGTGGCATAGTGTACAAGTCCTGAAACAAGGTGAAAAATACAATTAAGCGATTCAGCCAAATGCATCGGTTGATGGATTGATCGCTCCTGTTGGCAATTTAGCCTTTCAGTTCACGCTCAAGTTGTACCAAGCAATCTGAGTTAATCGCTTGAATGTTTTTAGCACCCGTTAAGGTCATTGCGACTCGCATTTCTTTATCAATCAATTCGAGTAAATTACTCACACCCGCCCCACCTGCTGCACCTAGTGCATAAATAAAGGCACGTCCGAGCATACAAGTATCCGCACCCATCGCCAACATGCGCACCACATCTAGGCCATTACGAATACCTGAATCCACTAGAATTTTTAGATCTCCTTTTACTGCATCGGCTATTGGCGGTAAAGCACGTGCAGTCGAGAGCACACCATCTAACTGACGACCACCGTGATTGGACACCACAATTCCATCAGCCCCAAAACGAACAGCATCCTTAGCATCTTCTGGGTCTAAAATGCCTTTAATGACCATTGGGCCATCCCAGAATTCACGAATCCACTCCAAGTCTTTCCATGAAATAGATGGGTCAAAGTTATTGCCTAACCAGCCAATATAATCTTCAAGTCCTGTTGGTTTGCCTAAGTATTTAGAGATATTGCCCAAGTCATGCGGACGACCTAGTAAGCCAACATCCCATGCCCAGTTTGGATGCATCACTGCCTGCATATAGCGGCGCATAGCAGCATTTGGACCACTCATGCCCGAATGTGCATCCCGATAACGTGCGCCAGGCACAGGCATATCTACCGTAAAGACTAAGGTTGAACAGCCTGCTGCTTTGGCACGTTCCAAGGCATTGCGCATAAAACCACGGTCACGTAATACATATAATTGAAACCACATTGGGCGTGAAATGGCAGGCACCACTTCTTCAATTGGGCACACCGACACGGTAGATAAAGTAAACGGAATACCTTTTTTGTCAGCTGCAACTGCAGCCTGCACTTCACCACGGCGCGCATACATGCCCGTTAAACCCACAGGTGCCAAAGCCACAGGCATTGACAAGGTTTCATTAAATAAGGTGGTTTCTAAACTCAAAGCCGACATGTCATTCAAAACACGTTGGCGCAAGGCAATCTGTGAAAGGTCTTCCACATTTCTTTTCAGCGTTTGTTCCGCGTACGCACCTCCATCAATATAGTGAAATAAAAATGGCGGTAAACGGCGTTTGGCTGCTTCGCGGTAATCATTCGCAGAAGAAATAATCATGGCGCTATCCTGTTTAATCGACTCGCACGCTGACGACGCGCATCTTCCTCGTCTATCATGCGTACTTGTTGAACTACAAATTCAATATGTCCACACACTGCCGAACGGGCAGCTTCTGGATCCTGGCGTTCAATTGCATCCATCACTTGAAAGTGTTGATCGTGCAACTGATCGAAACGGTGGGCTTCGGTATAGACTTTGCGTCTGCCCAAAACTACGTTGTATTGCAACAAATCAAATAAGCCGCGCATCATTTGAATGAGCACCAAATTGTGCGATGCTTCGGCAATTGCCAAATGAAACTTGGCATCGGCAATTGCTGCCTGATCGTCATCACCTAAAATTTGAAAATGGGCGATTTGCTCATAACAGGCACGGATGTTTTTCAAATCCTCAGCAGTTGCCCGCTGTGCGGCATACCATGCCGTACCACCTTCAAGCACCATTCGTGCTTCCTGCACATCAAAACGATAAGCAGGATCTTCATCAATCAGGTTACTTAAAGGCTGCACAATTTGATATTGCGACCAATTGGTAGGCAGTTGTTGCAAAAAAGTACCCGCTCCAACTTTGCTGACCAGCATGCCCTGACTGGTCAATTGCTGAATAGCCTCACGCAAAGAGGAACGGGAAACCCCGAGTTGTTCACATAACTTTCTTTCGGCAGGCAATCGGTCTCCGACTTGCATCTGATTTTTTTCAACCAGTGTGCGCAGGTCTTGAACAACTTTGTCGGAAACTTTCATGCGGCTATCCTCTTGTGCATGTGGTTATGGAATCATCCATGGGAACACATAAGCTTGTAGAGTGATAATAATACCGATCATTACGGTGAACGTGATACTGTGTTTCACGGTAAAGCGGAATAAATCCGATTCTTTACCGACTAAACCAACAGCCGCACAGGCAATTGCAATAGATTGCGGTGAAATCATTTTGCCTGTTACCCCACCACTGGTATTGGCAGCAACCAACAGAACTTCTGGTACACCAATTTGCTGTGCGGTTGTGGCTTGCAAGGCAGCAAACAAGGCGTTGGCTGAAGTATCTGAACCTGTCAAGAACACCCCAATCCAGCCTAAAAATGGCGAGAAGAATGTGAAAGCATTGCCTGTGTGTGACAAAGCCAGTGCCAAAGTCGCAGACATACCTGAATAATTGGCAATAAATGCAAACGCCAACACCATCCCAATCGAATAAATTGGTGTTTTTAGCTCGTTGATGGTTTCAGCAAAAGTTTTAACAGCTTCACGCGGTTTCATTTTTAAATAAATGATGGTGATGATGGCCGCAATCATAATCGCAGTCCCAGTTGCACTCAGCCAATCGAACTTAAAGATCGCATCATAGTCTTTAACATCAGCGACCACAGGCGGCATCTTTTGCACCAGTTGGTGTAAAAATGGCACTTTGATGGAAATTACCCAGTCGTGCATTGCGCCATCTTTGGCAAATAAATCTTTAAACGGCTTGATGCTCCAAATAGTGACCATCACCGTTAACACTGCAAAAGGTGACCATGCTTTAACAATCTGCCCGATGCTGTATTTTTGCTGTTGTTCTGCAACTAAGTTGGCATCCACTTTGGTGTCTGCATCGCTAAAACGGAAAATGTGTTTTGGCTGCCAGAATTTAAATAAGACCGTTAAACTAATCAAAGAGGCAATTGCGGCTGTAATGTCAGGTAACTCAGGTCCAACAAAGTTAGAGGTCAAGTATTGTGCAATCGCAAAAGCACCACCACCCACCAACACTGCAGGCCAAGTTTCTTTCACACCGCGCCAGCCATCCATAATTGCCATAATCCAGAACAGTACAATAGGCACCATAAATGGCAACTGACGTCCAACCATCTGGCTAATTTCCATAGTTTCTACACCCGAAACCTGACCCGCCACAATAATTGGAATCCCCATTGCGCCAAACGCAACAGGTGCGGTGTTCACAATCAAACATAAACCCGCAGCGTATAAAGGTTTAAAGCCTAAACCTACCAACAAAGCTGCAGTAATTGCCACTGGCGCCCCAAAGCCCGCTGCACCTTCTAAAAATGTGCCAAATGCGAAGCCCACCAGTAGCATCTGGAGACGCTGATCTTCTGTAATTGACAGAATAGATGAGCGAATAATGTTAAATTGCCCTGTTTTTACAGAGATTTTATATAAAAATAATGCGCCTATAATAATCCATGCGATTGGCCATAAACCGTAGAAAAAGCCATAGATCAATGAAGCAAAAGCCATTGGTGCAGGCATGCCATAGGCAAATAACGACACCAATAACGCCAAAATAACCGTAATTGTTCCCGCAACACTTCCTTTTAAGCGAAATACAGCCAATGCCAGAAAGAAAAAGATAATCGGGATTAATGCAATAAGACTCGAAATCCAAATATTTGCCATTGGATCGTAGATCTGTTGCCAATGTTGAAGCATTGTCATCTCCTTGAAATGCTCACTCAAACGTAAACATAGGTCTAAGCATATAGATAAAATTCTAATTTTGGTCTGACCAATATTAAGATAAAAATCAAAATACTCTTAATATTTGCAACAAATAATAGTTTTATACAAATAAATGTCAACATTGGTCTGGTTATTTATTTAAATGGTCATACCAATTTAAATAAAGATGATCTTTGTTCGCAGCATAAAAAATACGGTGAAGAAAAATTTAAACTTTGTTTTTTCTGTAGTTTTTAAAAGGAAGGAAAAACCAAATTTATTCGGCACAGCCTTATACAACTTTCGTCTAATACAGTAAAATACGTGTGCTTTCTTCTAAGATGAATTGAACGCTTGATCAAAGGAATCATGGATAAATTCAGCTCAAGTGGCCGCTATTCGGCTTAAAAACATGTGGATTAAAAGAATTTTTTAGACAAAAAAATAACGCCATTATTGACTGCAACAATGGCGTCATCGTGTATTTATAACAGCAACTCACACCTTACTGTGGCTTAACCTGTCACCACGTTCAGGCGCTTTAAACGCGAAATATGCAAATCAATTTGCCCTGCAATTTCAGGTAAAATTTGCTTTAAAAACTGGCTATAGTTCATTGCATCTTCTGCTCTTAATACGCCTGCTTGTACCAATTGTTCCTGCTGTAGCAACATACTTTGTACACGGTTTAAATCAGGCTTTTGCCCTTGGCTTAAACCTGTACTAATTTGCTTAAAGCCTAAATACAACTGATCACGTTGCTGGATTAATTGCTGCATTTCAACTGCAGATACCGCAGCACGCTCTAGCATAGCGTTTGTTTCCAGTACATTTTCAGATTCATCTGAATATAGACTTTGCGTTGTTTCTATCTCTGTGGAAGCCGTGTTCGGTTTCACCCACACTGTTTCCGAAACAGTCTTATTCGGTGGTTGAAACACATACACCACGGTAAACAACACCGCGACCGCCAAAACAAAAAAGCCAATACCGAGCCATCGAGTCCCATTCATGTGCATGCTCCATAAGCAAACCATCCTAAAATGCGCTCAATTCAAATATCGTCTTGAGCGCCTTAGCATGCTTTGCCTGTTATGATCGGCTTAAAAATTACGGCGTCGACCAATCGCTTGGTGCATAACCCAAACGCACTCGCTGTGGGTGATTCCCCACTGGCACACTGCGGACTTTTTCTCCCGTAGCAAAGTCAATCACCGCTACCACATCGGTTTCACTTTCTGAAATCACACAGCTTTTTCCATCTGGGCTACGGGTTGCCCAATATGGTTTACCTGCAGGAATCAGTTTGCCTGCTTTTAAACTCTGACGGTCTACAATGGTCGCGTAATCATCCATCGTGCCTGCCACACAGAGTTTTTCGCCATCTGCGCTGATGGATAAACCATGATGACGTGAATCATTTACCCATTTGCTGCGGTCTTTTGGAATTGTACTGCTGCCCGGTAATTGTCCAATACGCGTGACTTTATCGGTTTTTAAGTCGTATTCCACCAAACCATTAAAAAATGAAACCTGCGCATAAAGTTTGCTTTCATCTTTACTTAGCACCATAGGACGCACTGAGTTGGATAAATCTTTACGTCCAAAGGCATCTAACGCAGGTCGGAAATCAATTTTTTTCAGAACTTTATAATTGTTGGCATCGGCAATGGTAATAAAGCGCTTACCTTTGGTAAAATCTTGCCACTGTGCATCCATCGAAGTTTCTACGTTACCAATCGCAGAGTTTAAGATTTTCGTTCCACCTGCAAAGTAAATATTTTCGTGCGGCTTATCCCCTGTTGCAAAACGCCCCAATTCTTTACCTGTATGAATATCTAAAACATGCACCACATTACCTGACGATGCCGACACAGCAACACGTTGTCCATCTGGTGAAACCGCCATGTGGTCTGCGCGGAAACCTTCGACTGGCGTACGCCAATTAATTTTGCCCGTTTTAATGTTGATGGATACCACATCGGCAAAACTTGGACGTGAAGCCACAATCGACTGTCCATCTGGCGTGGAATACATATCATCCACCAACTGGTCATTGCCCTCACCTGCAGTTTGTTGAATGTAAGTGTAGGCAATCAATTTCACTGGATTTAAATGAATTTCTAATAAACGCTCTTTGCGGTCAGGAATCATATTGACCACACCCACTTTGCCAAAGTCTTGTGAAGGGTGAATCACCGTCACTGTGCCATCCCAGTTATTGCCGACAAAAAAGACTTGTTGGGTATTCGGTGGCTGCGGTAAATAGGTCGAATCTGCATAACTTTGTGCGCTGACACAACTTCCTAAAGCCAGCACGCCTTAAAGTAGATGTTTAAACACCTTGTTGGAATAATTCATGTTCTTGTTCTCCCTGAACAGCAAAATGAAAGTGTTGTTTTTGTTTTGGCTTGTGTTTTTACATATTTGTTGTTTTTAACTGAAGCCTGCCTAATCCATCTTGAAGCGATCTTGAAGATTGTTGGCGTGGCATTGATTGGGCAATAGCATAAGAGTTTTTGTAATTTTGCGTCTAGGGTTCGAGCTAGACTATCCGATAGCAGGTCAAGTTTCAGATAAACAGAAATACAGCATCACATCCTGTTAAAATGCCAAGTATGATAAAAGCTTGTTTTTGTCGATGAAATGACAGTAATCCCATACCCATTCAAGCATTTAAACTCAAGAATATAAGGATGTGCCGAGATGCAGTTGTTGGAACTTAAAACCTTGCGTAAACAGCTTCGACAACAGCGCAGAGCGGTCACGCGCACCCAACAGCAACACGCACAGCAAGCTGTTTTGCAGCGGCTAATACGACTGCCAAAATTTCAGTACGCAAAAAAAGTGGGTATGTATTTACATGCTTTTGGTGAAATTCATACACACCGCATCATTGAATATTGCTTCGCGCATAGCAAACAAGTGTATTTGCCCATGATTTGCAATATGAATCAACACTTGGTGTGGGTACAAATCACCCCACAACAATATCGTCAGCGTCGCTTTGCCCATCATCGTTTGGGGATGCAAGAACCAAGAACAAGTCGCGGAAAACACATCTCCCATTTAGATTTAGTCTTGATGCCCTTATTGGCTTGCGATACGCATGGCACCCGCATTGGAATGGGCGGTGGTTATTATGACCGCACTTTAGCCTCTGCCCCGCAGCATCCTTATCGCTTAGGGATTGCACATGATTTTCAGCTAATTCATACACGCTTGCCACGTGAAAATTGGGATCAACCTGTAGATGCCTTACTAACTCCACAACATTTTTTACAGTTTAAACGCACCTTGAAACGCTAAATTGATCATTTTGACTGAATAGATCAATTTAAAATCACATATTTAGCTACTTTTTGAACAATTTGTGTTGACCTACCCTTGTATTTTAAAAAATACCCATCACTATTAAAAACATGGCAACACCGTTGTCACTCATTAGGAGTGCCCATGTCTGAAATTATTATGAATCAAGAAACCTTAGAGCCTCAGGTTCCAAGTGTATTACCGCTTTTAGCGCTACGTGATGTGGTGGTTTATCCACACATGCAAATCGCGCTATTTGTAGGTCGTGAAAAATCGATCAATGCAGTTGATGTGGCTCGTAACAGTGACAATCTAGTATTTGTAGTTGCGCAAAAAGATTCGCTTACAGAAGAAATTGATCACGACAATTTATATCAATACGGTACTGTCGCGAAGATTGTGCAAGTTGTGAATCACGAAAATGATGAAAACTGTATCAAAGTTCTGATTGAAGGCTTATACCGCGCCAAACTCGAAAAAATTATTGATGAAGACGCGTATTTGACTGCAGAACACAGCTTGAGCCCAATGACTGTTGCGATGGATGAAAATACCCAAGCAACACGTTTGCAAGAATTACGTGCCTTATTTGCGCAATATGCAGAAGCAAAATTACGCAATGCACGTGAACTGATTGCTGCTGCCAATAAAATTGAAGATTTATTGCAGTTGTTGTTCTTTGTTGCAACCCGTGTGCCATTGAATATTGATGTCAAACAAAAATTCCTTGAGCACGATGAGTTTGAAGCTCACTTGACCGAGTTAATGACTTATTTATTGCAACAGTCTGAAGAACAGCAGATTGAGCAAACCTTGCATGACTCTGTTAAACGCCAGATGGAAAAAAATCAGCGTGAATACTTCTTGAATGAGAAGATGAAAGTCATTCAACGCGAACTGTCCGATATGAACGGCGGTGCGGAAGATGATGTCGCTGAAATTGAAAAACGTCTGGCCGAAGCAGACTTGCCAGAACATGTCCGCAAAAAAGCAGAAGCTGAGTTCCGTAAGCTAAAAGCCATGCAACCTGCATCTAGCGAAGCGGCTGTGGTACGTAACTATCTGGAAGTAATTTTAGATACGCCATGGAACAAAGCCAGCAAAGTCAGCATTAACTTGGCGAAAGCACAAGAAATTTTAGATGCCGACCATTACGGTTTAGATGAAGTCAAAGACCGTATTGTGGAATACCTTGCTGTGCAGTCGCGCGTGAAAAAACTCAAAGGTCCAATTCTGTGCTTAGTCGGTCCTCCGGGTGTAGGTAAAACCTCACTGGGTGAATCGGTTGCAAAAGCCACTGGACGTGAGTTCGTGCGCATGGCGCTAGGCGGCGTACGTGATGAAGCGGAAATTCGCGGTCACCGCCGTACCTATATTGGTGCGATGCCGGGTAAAATTGTGCAGTCATTGACTAAAGTTGGTGTGAAGAACCCACTGTTCTTGCTCGATGAAATTGACAAAATGGCACAGGATTACCGTGGCGACCCTGCATCTGCTTTGTTAGAAGTACTTGATCCATCACAAAACAACAAGTTTAATGATCACTATTTAGATCTAGACTTAGACTTGTCTGAAGTGATGTTCATTTGTACTGCCAACAGCATGAATATTCCAGAAGCTCTGTTAGATCGTATGGAAGTAATTCGTCTACCGGGTTATACCGAAGATGAAAAAGTGAATATTGCAGAACGCTATCTTGTCCCTAAAGCCATCAAAAATAATGGCTTGCGTGCTAAAGAATTGACGGTTCATGAAGAAGCGATTCGTGACATTGTGCAGCGCTATACACGTGAAGCAGGTGTGCGTAGTCTGGAACGTGAAGTGTCAAAAATTGCCCGTAAGGTGGTGAAAGAAGCAGTCAGCAAAAAAGCCAAAAACCTACAGGTAGATGTGACTTCACAAAACTTGCCTGACTACCTTGGTCCACACAAATTTGACTATGGTATGGCAGAAGAAGAAGCCGAAGTGGGTCGTGTAAATGGCTTAGCTTGGACTTCAGTGGGTGGTGAATTACTCACCATTGAAGTGGCAACCATGAAAGGCAAAGGTAATTTCATCACCACAGGTTCATTGGGTGATGTGATGCAAGAGTCAATCAAAGCCGCGATGACTGTTGTGCGTACCCGTGCCGACAGTTTAGGCATTGAAGCCAATGTATTTGCCGAAACCGATGTACACGTACACTTGCCAGAAGGTGCAACACCTAAAGATGGTCCATCTGCAGGTTTGGCATTGACTACGGCATTGGTATCTGCATTTACAGATATTCCAATTCGTCCTGATATTGCCATGACAGGCGAAACCAGCTTACGTGGTCGTGCAATGCGCATTGGTGGCTTGAAAGAGAAACTTCTTGCGGCACATCGTGGTGGTATCAAACTGGTATTTATCCCACAGGAAAACGTGCGTGACTTGTCTGAAATTCCAGACAATGTCAAAGAAGGTTTGGAAATCAAGGCTGTGAAAAGCATTGATGAAATCTTGCCTTTGGCACTGACCAGTATGCCTAAGCCTTTAACCAAGGCACCGATTGTGAAGCCAGTAGCAGCAGGCAAAGCCGCACGTCATTAAGCAAGTTACTCTGCTTTAAGCATAGAACATCTCAAAAGAGCACTTCGGTGCTCTTTTGTTGTATTTAGATTCTGGATTTAAAATAATTGAATAATTTTTTAATTATTTTTAAAATGGATAGTCTGTTTTTAATTCAATTTCCTTGAAAAAATAGGCAAACCATCCACATATATAAATTTAAGATACATCGCGCTGTATGTTTCTTGTTTGGTCTATTTAGACCGATAAATTGATCAGACGCTTTTGATTGAAGCGTGCTTCATGGTCTGGTCATCCATATCTCCAGGTGGATGACCTTTTAACCGCAGTCCTATTTCAATTCAGGGCTGCGTTTTTTATGCGCTGCGATCAATCATCAAGGTGATAAAATCTGTGCAACCAAGCCATTCACGACATGTGCCATTTTTTCAAAATTTACTGTTTTTAAAGTATCACCTGTGGTATGGCGAAGTGTGCCGCGATAACTGCCCGTATCGGTAATTAAAATGGCAGGAATATCATATTTCCAATAATTTAAATGATCTGAAAAATCCATGCCCTTGACGAAAGTCGGTGCGACCACACGCTCACATTGCAATTGATTCAAACGCTGCATCGCATTGCAATAGGTTGCACTCATTTCACGTGACTGCATATTGCTCAATGCCGCAATAAAATTGCCATGACTTGGGTAAATCCACTTTAAACCGATTGGGTAATTTTGCACCAAATTTTTATCGTAATAACCAATCATATCCAGCACATACACCGCACGGATTTTTTCCTTTTCAGCCTGCACAGATTTGGCATGTATAAAACTGCCCATCGACTCGGTTTTAAAAAATGGTGGCTCTGCCAAGGTATAAAAAACAAATTCAACATTTTGACTAAGTTTATTCTTTTCCTGCGCCAAAATTCGTGCTGTTTCGATTACACCTGCAACGCCAGAAGCGTTGTCATTTGCCCCCTGCTGCTGCCCATAAACATCGTAATGCGCACCAAAAATCGTTTTTTGCGCAGCACCGATATTCAATTTGCACACCACATTGCGGTAGCTTTGCTGATTGACCACATAATTTTGAAATTGACACGGAATTCCAAATACTCGCATTTGTTCCCGAATCCATGCCGAAACCCGATTCAGTTCAATCACATTTTTATAATGACGATACTGTTCGGAATTACCCAAACCCTGCTGCCCAATCACTTGCTGCATATAGACTTGCAAATTGTTTGGTTCTGCCCATTGAGCCTCAGGCACAGCAAATGTAGCAGTGGTCATCAATCCCATACCCGCGCCCAATATCCATGAATATAACTGCTGACTTTGAAACGCGCGCATGCTGATAATTCCAAGACAAAAAAGACCAATAAGATTGCTGAGTATTAAAGCAACAGCCTGTTGGCAAATTCAATTGCAAATTGTGTCGTTACACAGCGCTTGTGTTGAATCATGGTTATAATGCGAGATTCTGATTGATCGCTACATGAACTCGCCTATGAAAATTCGCATTCTGACCATTGGACAAAAAATGCCTGCTTGGGTGCTGACTGGTTTTGAAGATTATTTCAAACGGATTCAGCCTTTTGTGCAGACTCAAATTGTCGAACTGCCAATGGCGAAACGTGGCAAAAATGATTCTGAGGCCGATATTCTAAAATATCGCCAAATTGAAGGTGATAGCATTTTAAATGCCATGAAAAACAATGAGGTGTTAATTGCCTTGGAAGTGGGCGGCAAAGAGTTCAGCACCGAAAAACTTGCAGAAACCATGAAAGGCTGGATGCTAGAAGGCAATGATGTCGTGCTTGCGATTGGTGGACCAGATGGTCACTCTGAAGCAGTACGTAAAGCAGCAGCATGGCATTGGTCATTATCCAAACTAACTTTGCCACACCCTTTAGTTCGCGTGATGCTGATTGAGCAGCTATACCGTGCTATGAGCATCAACTACAACCATCCTTATCATCGTGCAGGTTAAATCAACTTATTCAATTTGTACGTTGAGTTATCAAAATATCTTCAACTCAAACGACGTTGCAAAGCTGCAACATAGCGTTGAACAAAAGTACATTTCGCTATACACACTTTTTTGCGATGCTGTAGAACAGCAGGCTTTAGGGATCTAGGCATGAACTTACAGACATTACCCGGTTTATTTATCTCACATGGTTCGCCCATGTTGGCACTCAATCCTGAACAGGTCGGGCCTGCACTCAGCCGTTTAAGTGAAAATTTGCCAACACCGCAAGCCATTGTGGTGATGTCGGCGCATTGGGAAAGTAATGCACTGGAGGTCAACACAGGTATTCGCCCTGAAACATGGCATGACTTCCGTGGTTTTCCTGAAGCCTTGTACGCCCTGCGCTACCCTGCACCTGGCTTACCTGAACTGGCAGAAGATATTTTGCAGCGTTTCGCTGATGCGGGCTTTGCTGCCCATGCCAACAGCACACGCCCGCATGATCATGGCGTATGGATGCCATTACTACACATGTATCCCGATGCCAATATTCCAGTGATTACCATTTCTTTGCCCATGAATATGAGCGCCGAACAGATTTATCACATTGGGCAAAGTTTAGCGCCATTACGTGAACAGCAAATTTTACTGATTGGCTCAGGCAGTATCACCCATAACTTACGTGAATTATCATGGAATACACCCAATGCGGCTGTGCCTGAATGGGCATCTAGTTTCCGTAATCGTGTGGTGCAGCATTTAAGTCATCGCAATTATGATGCAGTACTAGATTGGCAACAATTGCCACATGTAGCACGTAATCACCCAACCCTAGAACACTTTGCACCGCTGTTTTTTGCAATGGGTACGGGAGATCGATTTAACATTGTACATAGCAGCTTTAGCATGGGTTCACTCGGTATGGATATTTATCGTTTTGACTAACCGATAGCTCCGCTTATTTAAAATCTGACTTTTTAATTTGGATACATTTTGTTAGCAAAAGCTACGATTTGTATCCATATTTTTTGTTAATCTCTTGATTATAATCACGTTGAAACTTTAGCACATAGAATATAAACCAATGAAATTCAGTATTTTTGCGCTTGCCCTGCTCCCTTTGGCTTTAACTGCATGTCAATCTTCACATCTTCCTGCCACTTCAGGAGATCCGGCTATTTCTACTCTATCCACCACATTAAAAACGCCTACACAAATTTTGCCCGCTTATACCTGGGAACTTGATCGTGGGCTGCAACGCCCGATTGTTCTGAGCTTTGATCAACGAGGCAGACTAAGTGTAGCTTCTGGCTGTAATGGCCTTGGCACGAGCTGGACTGTTAAAGATAATACCCTGAGTACGGGTGACATGATGGGCACCATGATGGCATGTGATGCACCATTAATGGAACAGGAACGTTTTATCAGCCAGCTTCTGCAAAAGCGTAATATTCCGTTTAGTCTGGATCTAAATGATGCCAATCAGCCAAAACTGAGTATTACTGCAGCTGATGGTCAAAAATATGTCTTTACCGGAAAAATGACACCGGAAACCAAATACCAAGGTCAGGCAGAAACCATTTTCCTGGAAGTTTCGTCACAGACTAAAGCCTGTACGGGTGTAGCTCAGCAAACCTGCTTACAGGTGAAAGAAATCAAATATGATGAAAAAGGCTTAAAGACTCAGGTCGATAAAGACTGGACTTTATTTTACGATCAGATCGAAGGTTTTCAGCATTCATCGAATGAGCGTCAGATTATTCGGGTAAAACGTTATGAAATTAAAAATCCGGCAGCTGACCAGTCTAAATATGCCTATATATTCGACATGACCGTAGAGCGTGAAGCAGTCAAAGGCACTCTATAACGATAAAATCGCAATATAAAAAAACCGAGGCATTCACCTCGGTTTTTTTTCAAGCTTAAACTCAGTCAGACTTAGAATACGCCTTGAGAAAGCATTGCATCAGCAACTTTTACGAAGCCAGCGATGTTTGCGCCGTCTACATAGTTCACGGTACCGTCTTCTTTCGTACCGAATTTTACGCAGTTGCGGTGAATTTCTTTCATGATTGCGTGTAAGCGCTCATCAACTTCTTCGAAAGTCCAGCCTAAACGCAATGCGTTTTGAGACATTTCCAGACCAGAAGTTGCTACACCACCGGCGTTAGATGCTTTACCTGGCGCATAAAGAATTTTCGCTTCAACGAATTTCTCAACCGCTTCAAGTGTAGAAGGCATGTTCGCACCTTCAGCAACACAGATTACGCCGTTTGCAAGAAGCGCTGCTGCATCATTCGCATCAAGTTCGTTTTGAGTCGCACATGGAAGCGCGATATCACATTTAATACCCCAAGGACGTTGACCTTCAAGGTATTCAAAACCGTGCTTAGACGCAAATTCAGAAATACGACCACGTTTTACGTTTTTAAGTTCCATCACTTCAGCAAGTAATTCTGGCGTGAAACCTTCTTTCACGTACACAGTACCATTCGAGTCAGAAAGTGAAACTACTTTCGCACCCAAGTACATTGCTTTGTCTGCAGCAAATTGTGCAACGTTGCCTGAACCAGAAATCGCAACGACTTTATCTTTAAAGCAATCGCCACGAGTCTTGAGCATTTCCTCAGCGAAATACACAGTACCGTAACCTGTAGCTTCTGGACGCGCCAAAGAACCACCGAAAGACAAGCCTTTACCTGTGAATACACATGAAGTGTCATTACTGAGCTTCTTCATCATACCCGCCATGTAACCCACTTCACGACCGCCTACACCAATATCACCCGCAGGAATATCCGTGTTAGAACCTAAATGACGATATAACTCGATCATTAAGGCTTGGCAGAAACGCATAATTTCGCCTTCAGACTTACCTTTAGGGTCAAAGTCTGAACCACCTTTACCACCGCCCATTGGCAATGTGGTCAAAGCATTTTTAAAGGTTTGTTCAAAACCTAAGAATTTTAAAATTGAAAGGTTCACTGATGGGTGGAAACGCATACCACCTTTAAATGGACCAATTGCTGAGTTGTACTGTACACGGAATGCACGGTTTACGTGGGTTTGACCTTGGTCATCTACCCAAGAAACGCGGAACTGAATTGCACGCTCAGGCTCAACCAAACGCTCAAGCAAACCATGTGCTGCATATTGAGGGTTCTTTTCAATGAACGGCCAAAGGCTGGTCATTACTTCTTCTACAGCTTGTAGAAACTCTGGTTGATGTGCATCACGTGTTTTAACGTAATCTAGGAATTCGTTAAGGCTGTTGTATTTCAACGCTTAATCCTCAGCAGAAAATGGATCAAAATTGGTCAAAATTTCAATCAATGATATATTTTGGCGCAAAATATTAAATATCTTTTGTTAACAATCTACAATAGTTTTTTTCAAAAAACTTTAAAACATTTGTATTTTCATAAATTTAACTTATTTTTTAGCGTGTTAAGCCCATAAGTTAATGTAACAAATTAATTCATAGTTTTGAGCATTTTTGCCCAAAAAGCTAGCAATTGTTGTTCTTAATTTGCGCACAAGCCTAAAAGCAAAAATCGTGCTAAAATCATCGACCTAGAATTTCCTCCTAGCCTTATCTTCCGTTTTTCTGCTGCTGTTTAAAGTGGCATTGGTTTGTCCATGAATTCGCAAATTGCTCTGATTCAAAATATTGATGCGCTACTCCCTCAAACTCAATGTGGCTTATGTGGTCACCGCGATGGCTGTTTACCCTACGCCAAAGCGATTGCAGAAGGCGAAGCGGCCAATAAATGCGTACCCGGTGGACAACCTGTTGCAGATGCACTAGCAAACTTACTGCAACGCCCTGTATTGACCGCAGAAGCCAGTGTTTGGCCTGTGCAGGCAGATGGACGCCCACAGCGTATGAAAGCGCTAATTCGTGAAGATGAGTGCATTGGTTGTACCAAATGTATTAATGCCTGCCCTGTCGATGCCATTTTAGGCTCAGGCAAACTCATGCACAGCATTTTGACTGATTTATGTACTGGCTGTGAATTGTGTATTCCACCTTGCCCTGTCGATTGCATTGACTTGGTGGAAGATACAGAACCCCTGCTTTCTGATAGCGCACGAGTGGCAGAACAGAATGATTTACGCCAACGCTACTACGCCCACATACAACGTGAAGAACAACGTCGTCTGCACCGTAAAGGCCCTGTGGTACGTGCAGAAATTGATACCGAACTGTTTGCTCAATTTTCTGCACAAGCCGATGCTGCTGTGCCTGTGATTGAATTGCCTGTGCAAAAAAATGAACAGATTTCCACTGCCGATGCACAAACCACCATCGAACTGGCAAAATTACGCACACAAATTAAAAAACTCGAAAAACAACTCAGTGTGCGTGACGATGAGAAAAAACGGCTATTACTAACCAATTTACAACAACAGTTACGTGAATTAGGAGCATAAACATGCCCGAAAGAAATACACGTCTGACCAATAAAGCGGTCAAAACAACGGCTGCCAAAAGCACCACGCTCAAAGAAAAGCCGTCTAAAAATATGACCAAAAAGCAAATTCAGACTTTTTTTGAGCGCTTACGTGACCAACGTCCAAATCCGACCACTGAACTGAATTTTTCCAATCCATTTGAATTGCTGATAGCGGTGACCTTATCTGCACAAGCGACCGATGTCAGCGTCAATAAAGCCACCGACAAACTGTTTCCTGTTGCCAATACTCCCGAAGCGATTTATGCCTTAGGTGTGGAAGGTTTAAAAGAATATATTAAAACCATCGGGCTGTATAATTCCAAAGCAGAAAATGTCATTAAAACCTGCAAAATTCTCATCGAAAAACACGGCAGCATCGTGCCTGATAATCGTGCCGATTTAGAAGCCTTGCCCGGCGTGGGACGCAAAACGGCCAATGTAGTGTTAAATACCGCATTTGGACAGCCTACTATGGCGGTCGATACGCATATTTTCCGCTTAGGTAACCGTACAGGTTTAGCTGTAGGTAAAAATGTTTTAGAAGTCGAACACCGTTTGATTAAAGTCATTCCTAAAGAATTTTTAATTGACTCGCATCACTGGCTAATTTTACATGGCCGTTATTGTTGTATTGCGCGTAAGCCTAAATGCGCTGAATGTGTGGTGTCAGATGTGTGTAACTGGCCTGATCGCTTTGAATTTGGTGCACATCGTCATACTACGCTGCATGAAATTCATCACGCGCCCATATCTAAGTAAGTGCTTCGGTAGAGTTTTGCAAAGTGATCTAAGCTTATTGATGACAAGCTAGATCATCAAAGCAATGTGGATTATCCAAAATCGTGTGGATAACTGTGCAATCTATGCACAAGATTGTGCAGAGATGATTTATTTATCCTGAGAATCTTCAGACTGACGTTGTTGTTCTTGCTGTTGTTTAAGTTTCGGATGCAATTGATAGTGCTTACCTGATTTTTTTTCAGCCGAATTCTGAGCTTGTGTGTTGCGCAATAACTTATAGCTCACAAAAACAAGAAAGCCTAAAACGGCAATACTTGCCAATAACATGATGATCACAGCAGCATGTTGCAAAGCACTCTCCCAAACTGACACAAATAAAAAGAGCCCTAATATGAATCAGGACTCTTTTAAAGTCAAAACAAGCTGCCTGTTTAAGCGATTTTATTTTCTTTTAAACAGGCTTGGTCTAAAACCTAGACTTATTTTGCTTGGTCTAAAATAGCAAACAAATCTGCTTGAACTTCTTCAATTGGACGAAGACCATTCAATTTGTTATAGCTTGGTGCATTTTCACCAGAAGCAGCACGACCTTGATAGAAGCCAACCAATTGCTCAGTTTCTGAGTGATACGCTTTTAAACGTTTACGAATAGTTTCTTCTTGGTCATCTGGACGTTGAACCAAATCTTCGCCAGTTTCGTCATCTTTACCTTCCACTTTTGGTGGATTGTAAACAAGGTGATAAATACGACCAGATGCAGGGTGCTGACGACGACCAGACAAACGTTGTACGATTTCTTCGTCTGCAACATCAATTTCAATCACGTGGTCGATATTGATGCCTTCGCTTTCCAAGGCTTCAGCTTGTGGAATAGTGCGAGGGAAACCATCAAAAATACAACCATTCACGCAATCTGGCTGCGCAATACGCTCTTTCACTAAGCCAATGATCAGTTCATCAGATACCAAACCGCCACCGTCCATGACGCTTTTGGCTTGTAGACCTAATTCAGTACCTTCACGAATTGCAGCACGGAGCATATCACCGGTTGAAATTTGTGGGATATTGTAGCGCTTACAGATCAACTGAGCTTGTGTACCTTTACCTGCTCCAGGTGGTCCGAGTAAGATAATGCGCATAAAAAAACATCCTCATTTTAACAATGTATTTGACACTCGTTGCATATCAGAGCCATCGCCCTTTACGCAGCCAGCATCCTCTTATAAGAAAGCGACAAACAAATGTATTAAACCAGCAATAAAACCAGTTACACCACCCAAGACAATTAAAATCCACTCATCTTCCTGAAAGGCAGGACGCAAGAGATTCTGGAATTCTTTTGGCGTCAGTTCACGAATACGATCTCTGAACATTTGATAAATTTTCTGTGCACGGCTCGCATTAAAGGCAGGGTCGCATACAGGCACCATCGTAATTTCAATCGAACGATCAATCAAGTCAGTCTTGAGTTTGGCATACTCTTTTGGCCCCAAAGACAACTGTAAAGAGGTACGAACCAATGGTGTTTCCATAATTTCGTTGATGTGGCGTTTGACAATACGGCGGGTTTTGTCTTTTTTACTGCCATACATCATTTCAGTCATAATCGATTTTAACGTAATCAGATCTTCTGTGACTACCGTTGCAAACACATCCGAGACTTCTTCTTGGCGTTTCATGAACGCACCCTGAATATTATAAGTCCCAATGCGTGGAATCACTGGCTTAATCCATGGAAATTGACGATTTTCAGTCAATTTAAAGAACTGCGGATATTTCACGTAATGTGGTTCGACTGGGTTAAATACCATCCAAATCGCAATCCAGTTGGTCAAGAAGCCCCAAATTGCCGCCCAAAATGGAACCGTCCAGTGCCATGGTACAAGAAACCAAACAATCATTTGGAAAATACCAAAGAACATCCCAATCAATGCACTGATATGCCAAATAAAGTTAATTTCTTTTTGACCGACTTTTAGGAACATACGCACCATTAAGCGGCGATCACCTTCCATTTGGCTGACCACCATTTCACGCATATCCACCAAGGATTCAACATTCAAGGTCAGTTCAGTCACCAATTCACGCAGCACACCTGGCAATTGTTTATGCGCCTGTGCGTAAATACGGCGTTTAATCGAATACGGTAGGTTTTCCCAAAGCACAGCATTGCGGTCTAACATGACCTCATCAATTAAGTGCTCAAGTTCAAAACCCACTTGCTCACCAATAATACGCGCCATATCGTCAGGGTCCATAGCATTGAGAAACTCACGCAATGAACCTAATTTTGACAATGTGTTATCGGTAATGATGCCTGAAATACGCCCTGCTTTACGCGGTACAATCCCCTGCCATCCCACAGGAATAGGCCCAAGGTGAAAGCCCCAAAAGCTAATTGGATAGAACACCATTTTTAGTGCCATCCACACGTGCGCCCAAGTCACAAAAGCAGTCACAGGAATAATACTGAGCACGGCCCAAAAATCTGGACGATTCAAAAAGGTTTGCCACAACTGATTGACGTACTCAAGCATGCATTTTTTCCATATTTAGTTCTAATTACAAGATTCTAAAGTAGTTAAAAGTCACTATTCTGACTACAAACCCATACTGAGCGTATAGGAAAATTGTAGTCTAGGCTCAGTTTCCGCAATCACTCGCCCTTGTCGATCTTCCAATTTTTCACCTGCGCCAATGCCAACACTAAAGCTACTGATGCGTTCAGGGCTCAGTAATACATAAGCCAGATCAATGCCTGCACCTAAACGCGCTTTTTCTTCACCATCCACCCATTTAGATTCTAGGTGTCCTGCGTAAGCGCCAATATAATAACCATTTTTGTCTTTACCTGTGAGGTGGTATGGGTAACGAAAACCTGTTTGCCCACCGACTTCATGGTCACCATTTAAAAAAGCCCCCGCTTTTAGATAGGCAATGCCATAAGGATTGACCCATTCACCATTCAAATGCAGTAATTTTTGGGTAATACCCGCCCCTACATTCCAGGTTTTTGCGCTATCTGCGCTAATTTTTGCTTCAGGTAAAAAAGTAGTGTTCCCAGCAAAGCTAAAACTTGAAAAGGCAAGTAATGCCACGAAAGAATAGACTTTTGTCATTATTGTCACCAGTGTTCATTTGTTTTAATTTTAAAAACAGTCCTGTTTTCGTGTTTTGACTCTAGCAGAATTGTCAGGATTCTTATATACAGCAAATTACAATTTTGATGTCGCTAAAGTCAAAAATTAAGATTGCGCCCATCTTCTAGGTTAAATCGGGCAATTCAGTCAAACATGGTTACTCAAAATTGCCAATAGATGCGTTAGAATAGTCCAAATTCGTTCTCCCTCATTTTTGTTAAGCCAATTTTTGTATGAAACAACACTATCCGTTAAAAAATGCTCAGCAAGAGAAGCGTATTTTTCGCAATCGCATCTTTTTTTCGGTGGGTGTTGTGGTTTTTTTCTTGCTGCTGTTGGTGGCTCGTTATGCCTTTTTACAAATTAGCGGCTACGATGAATTTGCGACTGCATCAGATAAAAACCGAATTCGGCTACAACCACTCGCACCTGCACGTGGTTATATTTATGACCGCAATGGTGTGTTATTGGCAGATAACTACCCTGTGTTCTCAGCCACTTTAAGCCGTGCAGATGTTGAAGATATTGACGATACCATTGCGCGACTGACACCTGTTTTACAACTGACAGAAGAAGATATCGATCGCTTTAAAAGTCGGATTAAAACTTCACGTAAAACTGAACGTGTATCGATCAAGCTGAATTTAAATGAATCGGATATTGCCCGTTTTAGTGAAGTTAAATTTCAATTCCCTGGGGTCAATATTGAAACCCAGATGACACGTTACTATCCGCATGGTGACTTATTTGCGCACGTGATTGGTTATGTCGGGCGCATTAACGACAAAGAACTGAAAGAAATTGACAAAGATGCTTATGCAGGCACCAACTTGATTGGCAAAATTGGGGTGGAGAAATCGTATGAGCACTTGCTACATGGCGTACCCGGCAACGAATCTGTAGAAGCCGATGCACATGGTAATGTGCTGCGCAATTTAGGACGTAAAGACCCTGTACGTGGCAATGATTTGTTTTTGTCATTGGATTATGGCTTGCAAGTGGTCGCCTCTGAACAACTGGCAGAACGCCGTGGTGCAATTGTGGCACTTGACCCACGTACAGGTGAAATTTTAGCTTTAGTCTCCAGTCCGAGTTTTAACCCTAACTTATTTGTCACAGGTATTAGCCATACCGACTACTCTGCCTTACGCGATAATTTAGATCAACCACTCTATAACCGTGCAGTACAAGGTGTTTATCCACCGGGTTCTACCATTAAGCCGATGTTTGGTTTAGGCGGTATTCATTATGGCTATGTCGACTGGAAAACCGCCATTCAGGATTATGGTTATTTCACTTTACCAGGCGACAGCCACCGTTTCCGTGACCATAAAAAAACTGGGCATGGCATTGTCGATATGCACAAAGCTCAAGTCGTGTCGTGTGATACCTACTTCTATGTATTGTCGTATCGCATGGGCATTGAAAAAATGAACGACTGGATGCGTCAATTTGGCTTTAGTGAAAAAACTGGGGTCGATTTACCAAGTGAAAGCACAGGACTCTACCCAAACCCGGACTGGAAAATGCGTACGCGCAAAGCCAAATGGATGAAAGGTGAAACAATTTCCGTCAGTATTGGTCAGGGTGCATTTACCTCGACACCATTGCAATTAGCAATGGCCACCGCCATCACCGCCAACAAAGGATTTAAAGTCACACCGCACGTGTTACGTGAAAGTCGTGGTGCGAAACCATTTAAAGTTCACAATGGTACCAACGGAAAAATTGACTTTAACGGCACAGAAGAAGACTGGATTAAAATGCGTGATGCCATGGTTGATGTGATTCAATCAGGTACAGGTAAAGGGATTAAAGGCGGCTTGCAATATTCAGTTGCAGGTAAAACAGGTACAGCACAGGTTAAAAGTATTGCGCAAGGTAAACGCTATAACGAAGCCTTATTGACCGACCGTCAGCTTGACCACGGTTTATTTGTTGGCTTCGCTCCTGCCGAAAACCCTGAAATCGCAATTGCCATCATTCTAGAAAATGGTCGCGGTGGTTCTGCAGCAACGGCTTTGGCGCGTCCAATTTTAGACTATTGGTTACTGAATAAAAATAAAAAGCCAATTCGTCCATCTGCCGCACAAGTGAGTGGTGGCTTAATGACTGCAGGTTTAAAACCAAGTGAATTGCCAAGTGGTGAAGTCCCTTCATCTACTGCACCAAATACGAATAACGTGAATAATCCGAATACAGCAACCAATCACCCTGCGCTCAACCCAAATCCTTCGCAAACTACTCCGAGTTCAGCTCCAACCAATCCACCTGCAACTGCGCCAACAGCAGTTGTACCCACTAACCCAATTGAGAGCGACTAAGCCATGAAAAATCAACTACGCATTATTGGTGGAGAATGGAAACGTCGTCAGTTGGCTTTTGCTTCAATTGAGGGATTACGCCCTACGCCCGACCGAGTGCGCGAAACCTTATTCAACTGGTTAATGTGGGATGTGCAAAACGCCAAAGTGTTAGACCTCTGTTCAGGTTCGGGCGCTTTAGCTTTTGAAGCCCTGTCTCGCGGTGCGGCACACGTGGTCATGATTGAGCCAAACCGTACACAAGCACAGTTTTTACAGCAAAATTTAGAATTATTACGCGTCAATAAAAGCAAAGCACAATTAAAAGTTTCTACCGCACAACATGCTTTGGCGACACTAAAAGATCAGTTTGATTTGGTATTTTTAGACCCGCCTTATAGTTTAGATTTATGGGAAGAATTGGCAGGGTTGGCTGATCCACTCATTGCGGCACAAGGTCTGATTTATGTTGAAGCAGATCGTGATTTAAACCTGTTAAAATTACCGCAGACTTGGCAAAAAGTTAAAGAGAGCAAAGCGGGAACTGTACGTGCGGGCTTATACCAAAAGATTGTTGTTTAAATTTTCTCCTTAAAAGATACGCGGTAATTTTATGACTATCGACACTTTTCAAGAGTCATTTATTAATGTAATATTATAACATTACATATTGTAGTGTTTATCTTCATGAAAGTTCGTTCATCTTTAAAAAGTGCAAAATCGCGTGCCGATTGTCAAATTGTGAAACGTCGTGGCAAATTATTTGTGATTTGCAAATCCAATCCACGTTTTAAAGCAAGACAGGGATAATCCCCTGTCTTTTAGTTTTGATAGATTATTACACTGAAATAGTGTGCTTATTCTGAATAGTAACGTGTATCGACACTAAAACTTTCAGGAAATTTTGCTTGAACCTGCGCATAAAATGCCATGATTTCAGCCATATCTTTTTCAAAATCACCGGTTGGATGCACAATTTTTCCCACACCCGTTTTCTTTTTTGCGTAATCCATATACGCCAAAGCAATTGGCACACCTGCATTTAACGCAACATGATAAAAACCTGTTTTCCATTGTTCTTGACGCGCACGTGTGGCTTCAGGCGTCACCAACATCACCAATTTAGGATGGTTTTTAAATAAGTCCGTCATGAGCTGAACCATACTAGGTCGTGCTTCGCCTGGTGCTTTCGGACGACGGTCTATACCAATACCTCCCATCGCACGGACAAATGGCCCAAACGGCAATTTCATATAGCTGTCTTTAATGGTCAAGCGAACATTAACGCCCAAAGCTTTAAGCCCTAAGCGTGCATATAAGGCATCCCAATTACTGGTATGCGGTGCAGCAATCATCACATATTGGTCTAATTCCAACGGACAATGATTGTCGATTTCCCAACCCATTAAATTTAAGCTTCGCTCAGCTAACTTTTCAAACACAACCGCATACCCCAAATAAAGTGTGCGAATTTTAGCAAGCATCGACAAATACAAAAGTCTAAAACGACGAATAAATAAACAAATACTTTATAAATGTATAAAAATTTCCTGCACTCATCTTATTTTTGTCATTCCATGCAAAATCATACTGTTTTTGCGCTTATTCATTGCTAGATTCAAGCAAGTTTAAAATGGTAAATATATAAATTTACGCACAGTTTGCTGAGTTTTTTACGGTCTAATCCGATGTAATCCTTGAAGTGAAACTTAAAACTTTAAAACATCGGGCTTGTTATGATTTGCTACAAATCTTCATTAAAAATAAGGCAAATTGGCTTTTCAGATACAAGGTGAAAGTTTAAGGTGGCAGCAAGACAAGTTTGAAGTTTAGAACATTTATGCTGAATCGTTATCCGATTGCACTCAGTACACTTAGCTTATTTTTAGTAGCTTGCGGATCAACTGATCCAAGCAGGGAATATCAATCCGCTTTGCCTTCTGAGCCACAAATTACGCCCAAAACTGAAGTTCAAAATTCAGCAACTTCATGGACAGGACAAGCTACAGGTAACTTTAGAGCCTTATTGCCTTGTGACAACTGTGAACAGCATGTGATTCATTTACGCCTGAATGATGATCAAACCTTTCAACTCAGCGACATTAAACGCTCGAAACAGCGCCAGCGCGAAAACCAAGTGGCGGGAACGATTCAAGCTGCTCAGGGCAACAATCAGCAAGACAAACAGAACCAACACCCATCGCAAAACACGGCAAATGAATGGTTGCTCAATACAGAAAATGGGCAAGCCTATGCACGTATTCAACTCACAGCGCACGGTCTTAAATTCAGTTTATACAATCAGAAAAAGACACAAAATCAGCAGAAAAATGAAACTCAGGTTTTCTTACATCCTGTAGAAAATATGCAAGTCAGTAATGCCCTGAAGCATGTCGATATTCAGGCTGAACACGTACAAAATGTTGAGGTCAAAGAATTAAACGACCCTGTGATGGCACACGATTATTTTCTGGCAATTCACAATCAATCTGATCAAGCATTACAATTACATGCCAATGACTTGGTTTTGGTCGATCAGCAATATCAAGAATATGCAGCCGTAGTCGATCCGCATTTTTTAGAACCAATTCCTGCACAACAAAAACAATGGATTAAGGTGTCTTTCCATTACCCTGCTTCTGTACAGGCAGATGTGATCAAAATTAAATAGGTTACAGCTGCTGCATTTCATAAATGAAGGAACATCAATTTAAGGATGTTTCAAAGTTCTTTGACTATTTTAAATAGCCATAAAAAAAACCCTGCATCAGCAGGGTTTTCTTTTAAACCATCAAGCGATTACGCGTTGAATTGGTTCATTGTGTTTTTAGCTTCGTCCGCTGCTTTAAGCGCGTTGTCACCAGAGAAAATTTCTTTGTGATCGTCACCGATGTCAGAACCAGCCATTGCTTGGTGTTTAACACAAGCGATACCACCGCGGATTTCTTTACGTTGTACGCCAGCAACATAAGCCAACATACCTTCAGAACCGAAGTAACCTTGAGCAAGCTCGTGAGTAGAAAGAGCAGCTGTGTGGTAAGTAGGCAGAGTGATCAAGTGGTGGAACACGCCTGCTTCACGAGAAGCGTCTGCTTGGAATGTACGTACTTTTTCGTCAGCTTCAGCAGCCAATTCAGAATCGTCGTACTCAGCGCTCATTAATTTAGCGCGGTCGTATGCAGATACGTCTTTACCTTCAGCAACCCAACGGTCGTACGCTTGTTGACGGAAGTTCAGTGTCCAGTTGAATGATGGAGAGTTGTTGTAAACAAGTTTCGCATTTGGCACAACTTCACGTACACGGTTAACCATGTGAGCGATTTCTTCTACGTTTGGAGTCGCAGTTTCGATCCAAAGAAGGTCAGCACCGTTTTGTAAGCTAGTTACACAGTCAAGTACAACGCGGTCAATTTGAGTGCCTTCACGGAACTGGTACAAGCCAGAAGCTAAACGCTTAGGACGGTGTAATTTACCATCACGCTTGATTAGGATTTCGTCTTCTTTCGCTTCAGAGATGTCAATTTCTTGAGTGTCTAAGTAGCTGATGTATTGAGAAGCGATGTCGCCTGGCTCTTTAACTACTGGGATTTTTTGAGTTAAGTCAGCGCCTTCAGAGTCAGTACGTGCAACGATGATACCGTCGTCAAGACCCATTTCTAAGAACGCATAACGTAACGCGTGGATTTTAGCGATGAAGTCTTCGTGTGGAACAGTTACTTTACCAGCTTGGTGACCACATTGTTTCGCGTCAGAAACTTGGTTTTCGATTTGAAGTGCACATGCACCCGCTTCGATCATTTTCTTAGCTAATAAGTAAGTTGCTTCTTCGTTACCGAAACCAGCGTCGATGTCCGCAATGATTGGCACAACGTGAGTTTCAAAGTTGTCGATTTGAGCAGTGATTTCAGCAGCTTTAGCAGTATCACCAGCGTCTTGTGCTTTTTTAAGTGCGCGGAACAAATCGTTTAATTCTTTTGCGTCAGCTTGACGTAAGAATGTGTAGATTTCTTCGATCAATGCAGGAACAGAAGTTTTTTCGTGCATAGATTGGTCAGGAAGTGGACCGAATTCTGAACGAAGTGCAGCAACCATCCAACCAGAAAGGTAGATATAACGGCGTTCAGTAGTACCGAAGTATTTTTTGTTCGCAATCATTTTTTGTTGCGCAACAAAACCGTGCCAGCAACCTAAAGATTGAGTGTATTTGCTTGAATCAGCATCATAAGCAGCCATATCACGACGCATAATCGCAGCTGTATATTTAGCAATATCTAAACCAGTTTTGAAACGGTTTTGCATTTGCATACGCGCAGCATCTTCAGGACTGATGTCTGCCCAAGTGTTGCCGAATTTTGCTTTTAATTCGCGGATTGCATCAATCGCTGTTTGGTATGTAGTCATGATATTGTACCCTGTAATATTATTTAGGATTTATCAATCGAAGGCTAAATCGCGCTTATGCTTGATTGCTCAGATTTAGAGCACTTCGTTACGATGAATACAGAGTAGAGTGACTGAATGAATTAATCCAATATTCTCGTGTAATTCTCGGTATTTTTTAAAAAAATGTATAGATCAAAGTCTTAATTCACAAAAACAATAAAAACACAACATATTGATTTTAAAAACCTTATTTAGAAAATCAATCAAATATCTTTGCTTACAAATTCATCTCTGTGCCGATATTTTCTGCATTAGACTTAAGTCTTGCATTTCATAAAAAATGCTTGCATTGGCGATTTCTGCCATTTTTTAGCAAAATTTTGCTGCTTTTCAGCGCAATGTAAGTGCATAAGTTTCATACAAAATAGAATCTGCTATCAGTTCTGCCAATGCTTTTAAGTGTTTTTGCATTTAAGATTAAAAAGTATAGATGCAGTACTAGGCAACCTACATTTCTTTAGGAAATAATGATGGGGCTGGCTGTTTTTATTCAGATTTTTTGCTGTTTATCTCGTCGATTTTTTCATCATAATTTATACACAAGCCTTACGGCTTATGGCATAATTCCAATAATTTAGTGATTTTATTTTCGGTATTTATTTTATGAATCTGGAGCGGGTTGATCTTAATCTATTAATTTATCTTGACGTCTTACTTCGTGAAAAAAATGTAACCCGTGCTGCAGAACAATTGGGCGTTACCCAACCTGCGATGAGTAACATTTTACGTCGTTTGCGCAATTTATTTAATGATCCCCTGCTAATTCGTTCTTCTGAAGGCATGACGCCAACTGAACGTGCCTTAGAATTACAACCGCGTATCCGCGATGCCTTATCTGACCTTTCTATGATTTTGGAGCCGCGTACTGAGTTCCGCCCTTATACTTCAAATCGTGTATTTCGGATTATGACCTCCGATTACGCAGAAGCCACATTAGTCCCACGCTTGGTTAAAGCTTTACGCTCTGAAGCACCTAATGTGGTATTAGACTTTTTAACCCCGAGTGATGTGTCTTATCGCGACATGGAACAAGGTAAAGTCGATTTGGCGATTAACCGTTTTAATGAAATTCCACAAAGTTTCCATCAGGTTTTAGTTTGGCGTGATAGTTTTTCTTGCCTGCTCAATCACAAACACCCTGCTGCCAATAACCTGAATTTAAAAAGCTACTTAGATGCACAACATATTTGGGTTTCTAAAACAGGTATGGGCGTTGGTTTTGGTGTGAATCCAGAGAAACAAGCGGGACTGGGTTGGATTGATCAAGCTTTAGAGCGTATTGGACAAAAACGTAAAATTTCGGTGTTTACCCGTCATTATCAAATGCCTGCACTACTCGCGTCTAATGTAGATTTAGTCGCAACCTTACCTACACGTATTGCGCGCTTACAAGCCAAAAGCCAAAGCTTACTGATTAAAGACCCACCATTTTATATTCCAGAATTTGAATTAAAGATGGCATGGTGTCCGTTGTTACATCATCACCCTGCACACCGTTGGTTACGCCAATTGATTTTATATGTAGCGCGCCAAATGATTGAAGAAGAAAACCGTGAGTTTTTACTGAATAACTCTCAATTTTCAGCCTATTAATTAAAAATTCACTGAACTTATTGGCACAAACGCTTATACTCAGATGAGGAATATTTCGATATTCCTCATTGTTTAATCATGATTTAATAAAGATTCAAATTGTTATATTTAAAATAATATAATCCACAGGTGGATTCGTGAGCCTCTTCCAGAATATTGTTATTATCCTCATCCTCATTGTCGGAGCTGGTTTTTTATCGCTGACTGAAATTGCGTTGGCTGGTGCACGTAAAGTTAAACTGAAAATTCTAGCCGAATCAGGCGATGAACGTGCCCAAAAAGTTTTAGACCTACAAGAAAACTCAGCTGATTTTTTTGCTGCCTCACAAATTGGCTTAAACGCAGTTGCCATTTTAGGTGGTATTTTAGGTGAAGGCGCATTCCGTCCTTATTTTTACAACTTAGTTGTTCGCTTCTATCAAGGACCATGGGCTGAAACGCTTAGTTTTGCCTTGTCATTTACCTTAGTGACTTCGCTGTTTATTTTATTTGCCGACCTAATGCCTAAGCGTTTGGCAATGATCGCCCCTGAAAAAATTGCGGTATCGGTGATTAATCCGATTCAAATTTTTATTCGGATATGCAAGCCTTTGGCATGGATGATTAATGCGATTGCCAACGTGCTGTTCCGTTTATTTAAAGTAAATACCACGCGCGAAGACAATATTACATTTGATGATATTTCTGCAGTCATGGATGCAGGCGCTCAAGCAGGTGTTTTACAAAAGCAGGAACATCACTTTATTGAAAACGTGTTTGAACTTGAAGAACGTAACGTGCCTTCGAGTATGACTACACGTGAAAATGTGGTGTTTTTTACCCTAAAGGAATCTGAAGCCAGTATTCGTCAAAAACTTGCAGAATATCCTTATTCCAAATTTTTGGTCTGTAGCGAAAATATTGATGATGTTATTGGCTATGTCGATGCCAAAGATATTCTGGTCAGAATCCTCAATAATCAATCTTTACTGCAACTGAATGAAAGCACCATCCGCAATGTATTGACCATTCCAGATACACTCACGCTGTCTGAAGTCTTAGATCGTTTCCGCTCGACCAAAGAAAAATTTGCCGTGGTGATTAATGAATATGCTTTGGTTGTGGGCGTGATTACCCTGTCTGATATTATGATTACTGTGATGGGCGATTGGGTAACACCTATTGAAGAAGATCAGCAAATCATTAAACGTGATAACAATTCTTGGCTGATTGATGGCAGTACACCAATTGAAGACATTAAACACGCGCTGCAAATTGATGAAATGCCAGATGATGAAAATTATGAAACCATTGCAGGTTTTATGATGTATAAGCTACGTAAAATCCCGCGTCCTGCCGACTCTGTACTTTTTGATGGTTATAAATTTGAAGTGGTCGACGTCGATCATTTTAAAATTGACCAACTTTTAGTGACACGAATTGTAGAAACGCAGGAAATACAAAACAACACTGAAGCAGATGGATAGTGAGATTCCTTGTATTCGTTCAGCCTGATTGCATCTACATTTTCTCGCATTCACAAAAAAGCACCACATCAAAATGAAGTGGTGCTTTTTTAAATCTGAACTGATACTTCTGAAATTTAGCTGAATATCTATTTAATATTTGCTGATCAATTCATCTAATACCGCTTGATAGTGAATCGCAATATCTTCAGCTAGAATTTTATAGACATTGTCGAATTGCACCATCGGCCAGCCCTCTTTCCAGAAAGGAAAAATGTTGTGCAAATCATGCGTCACCACAGCATCTTCACGCACAATCGCTTGTGCAACCTGAGCCAATACTTGTGCAGTTTCTGTGCCATCAATGGCTAAATAATCAATGCCACGTGCTTTTAAAATACGTACACGGTCTTTTTTATAACGGATTTTTTTCATTTGCGCTTCGTTTAACTGCAAAGCCAAACTTACTGCTTCTACAAATTTGCTTTCGAATGACTGATTCAATGCCACCAACGCTGCTTTATGCGCTTCCTGACGACCTGCTTTCCCACCATTACGGATAATTTCTTTTGCCTCTGTGTCTAGCTCATCACTTTTCATAGACTGCAAAATGTCGAGTATTTCGATATCACTTAATGATTCAGGAGATTGGTCAATCATGTACTGCCCTTGGACAAAAAATAGCAAAACGCTATTTTCGCACAATTTAGCTAAAAGCTCGACACATTCCGAAGCAATTGTTCACACAAGGCAGTGCTGCACCTATTACAGTGCAGCAGTTTAAAATTGATCTTTCAGCTTTGATCGTCCTTGTTTATTTTAAATTTCTTATTGTTCCCTTAGTTTTTCTCCTGAATTTTACCGTCTATTTAAAACCCGTTATTTCAAATGAATAATCCAATAAATAACAGGTTTAACTTTTCAACTCACTTGTACTTTTTAGTAAAAAATAATTAACAGGTTGCTCTTTACACTTAATACAAGTTTTCGCGTTTATCATGATCGAGGCGGTCAATATAGCGTTCTAAATGTAGCATCGCATGATACATTTTATTTAAGTTCCGAACATTGATTTGCTGACGAACAATATTTTTGTGTAACCGTTTTAATGCACGTAGACTGTGTTTTGGCGTATATGCAGATAAAATTTTCATAAGCCTGCTCTCTCTATCAAATTATTTTACATGAACCATTTTGTTATCTTGAGAATGAATTCAATGAATATAAAGATAAGCTCTATTATTGACAGGGTGTGTCCTACACCTCCTTAATATTTGACTATTTGGAAAAATTTTATTGTGTTAAATTGTAGTTTAAAGGAATATTTATGTAATTATGATTAAAATAATTGCTAAAAAAGATTCAAAAAATCTTTGTTAAAATCTTCTATAAAAATATGCATAAAAAACTGACACTCGGTCAGTTTTTTATGCGGGCTGATTTTAAATTTTGAGTCTTTAAATCACTTCCACCACTACTTTGCCCACATGCTCACCTGTATCCATTTCGGCATGTGCTTGTTGAATTTGATCAAACTGGAAAGTTTTATAAATCATTGGCAGACATTCGCCTTTTGCTAACAATGGCCAAACAATCTCTTGCAAGCCTTTGGTAATTTCAGCTTTTTCTGCAGTATTGCGGGCGCGCATGGTCGAACCCGTAATGGTAAGACGCTTCATCATAATTTGACCAAGTTTTACTTCTTTGGCTTTTGCACCACCTAAGAATGCGATATACACCAAGCGACCATCACGACGTAATAAGTTTAAATTACGTTCCAAATACGGCGCACCAACAATATCTAAAATGACATCGACCCCAGCATTGTCTGTCGCTGCATTAATCACTTGTTCAAAATCTTGTGTCTTGTAATTAATTGCTGTGGTGAGATGTGAAATTGCTTGTACTTTTTCATCTGAACCTACGGTTGCAAAGGTTTTTAAACCTAAGGCATTGCACAGCATTAAAGCAGTTGTACCAATACCACTGGTTCCACCATGAATCAGCGCCGTTTCACCTGCTTTGGCTTTACCCATTTGGAATACATTGGCCCACACAGTAAAAAATGTTTCAGGTATCGCAGCGGCTTGTACAAAACTGACACCTGTTGGAATTGTCAAAGTCTGGCTTTCTGGTACAACACAATATTCTGCATAACCACCACCATTGGTTAAGCCACACACTGCATCACCAACTTTAAATTGGCTAACATCTGCACCCACAGCAACTACTTCACCTGCTACTTCTAAACCTGGCACTGGCGTCACGCCTTTAGGCATAGGATACAGACCCTGACGCTGTAAAATATCAGGACGATTCAAACCAAAAGCATGTACTTTGACCAAAACCTCATTGGCTTGTGGCTCAGGTATTGCAACCGTTTCATAGGCTAATTTTTCTGGGCCACCTGGTTCTGTAATAATAATCTGCTGCATTGTGTTTTGTGTCATGGCAAATCCCTGATTGTTTGATGCTGATATGAATTCTGACTATTTGAACATAAAACAGCAAAGCATTAAAACCCAGATTAACTTAGGTATAATTCTCATGCCGTGGTGTTTCATGCGTGATTAAATTTTTATTTATGATTAAAGAGTATGTGATGTCAGAAATTGTGGAATACAACGAAAATAATTACCGTGAGTTTGAATATGAAACAGGCGTTGCGGTGATTCGTTTTTATGCGACGTGGTGTACGCCTTGTGTTCAAAATGCACCATTTTTTGAGCAGCTTGCCCAACTTTTTGATGCTTCGGTAAAGTTTGGCAAAGTGAATGTCGATCAATCTCCAATTTTAACTTTGCGTTATCAAGTCTTTGGTTTACCGACCACTCTGATTTTTAAAGATGGGCAAATTGTTGAACGACTGTCGGGCAATGTTTCTGTCGTACAACTTCAACAAAAAATTCAGAGCTATCTTTAAGCCATGTAGAGTAGCGTCAACATATTAAGTTTGAATTACTACCTGATCGCGTCCTGCATGTTTGGCTTGATACAAATGCGCATCTGCAGCTTTCATAAAATCATCCACGTGCGTATACGCTTGTGCGCGAGTCATCCACGCTACACCAATACTTAAAGTCACATATTGTTTATGGTCTTCTCGTGCTACATGCTCAAAAGCTGCATCACGCACAGCCTGCAAGACCTTTTGCATGAGTGGTGCAATCGCAGGTTGCGGAATATCGTGCAGTAAAATGGCAAATTCTTCACCCCCATAACGTGCCACAAACGCATTTTTAGGCAAAGTATCTTGTAAAACTTTAACTAGGTTTTGCAGAATTTGATCGCCTTTTAAGTGCCCATAATGATCATTGTATTTTTTAAAATAATCGACATCGAGCATCGCAAAGACCAAAATATGTCGCTTATTTTGCAAGGTTTCAAAATACAAACGCTGAATTTCTTCATTTAATGCACGGCGATTATATGCCCCTGTTAATGCATCGGTTTTAATCTGTATTTCCAGTTTTTCATTCAAAAGACTGAGTTGTTCAGTGCGTTCCTGCACTTTTAAATCTAACGAGCTGTTTAAATGAATCAGTTTTTGGTTCAAGCGTTCAATGCGTAAGTTATGGTAGGCATAATTTCGTGCCTGCTGAAACATGATGAGCAATGCATAAACACTGGTCGAAATAAAAGATAAATGAATGGAATTGACCAGATTCAGCATTAATAAAAAATCATGAATAAATGTGCCACATAGAATAATTACTGCCCAAAAATTAATTTTGGAATAATCCTCTCCTGAACGCAGGGTTTGATAAAATCCATAAGCAAAATTTGCCAAAATCAAAACAAAGAAAAATGAACTATAAAATGCCAATTGCTGAAAAATAGTGGGTTCTGCCCACAGCGTCACCCCAATATTAAAGCTCAATAACAGCATTGCCGCGCTATATACCCAACGATGCAAATAGCGCGAACTGAGCAAAAACATATAACTCAGGAAAAATAAAATCGCTAAAAAACTAAATAAATATTCGAGTCTTATTCCCCAAGACCAACTTAAATTCAGGAAAGTGGTATAGGCATAGGGTGCAGAAAATAAATTGTGTAATGCCAGAAAAACAATAAAAATGCCGAAAATAAAAATACGCTTGGTCTTTCCACCATTTGCAAGACTAAATGCCGAAAACATCAAGGTAAACAAACCAATACCAAGTACTGCCCCACAAATCATGGCAATACTCATCATCAAACGCTGATACTGTTGATTGATGGTGCGACTTAAACCAATTTTCATTGGATTTTTTAAACCACCTTGCAAGCTCTGAAAGCTAGACGCTTGAATGGTCAGGGTAAAATATTCACTTTCAGGAACAAAATATGCAATTCGTGGGGCATTTTCGGTTTGGTAACTACTCGCATCTGCACCGACTGTGCCAACACGCACCAGTGGATCGCCATTTAAAAATACCCGATAGGCGCCATATTGGTTGGGAATCCAAATCGCAATACGTCTGCCTAGAAATTCTTTTGGAATTTTAAAGTGCCCAATAAAAGTGCCGTAAGTATTGGCATTGCCCATTAAATCTTCAAATGAAGCAGGCAATTCAACGGTATTCGATGCCAGTACCGCACTGGGTTCTTGAATCAATTGTTGCGGATAAAACAACCATCGCCCAGTCAAAATACTCGATTGATCTTCAGTAAATTGAACAGAATTGAGCAGTTGTTGATGTAGATAGTAAGATTCAGGTGCAGACTCATACTGCGCCAACACACGCGGTGGTGTGAGTACACTGCACAGTAAAATTAAGAAGAGTAATGCACACTTGTGCCACATCCGAGTGAAATTCAAAAATGCAAAAGTCCTATTGTGCTTGTTTTTTAATCTAATCGTTCTTGCACTAAATTTGAAGTAAAAAATTAAGTCATTTATGCTAGACCTTACTGGCATCGGATGAATGACTTAAATTCTAGCGGTTTGGCTAAGTTGAAAGGTGTTTATTGATCGCGTGTTTTCACATCATACAATTCAATTTCAAAAATCAAATTAGAATTAGCAGGAATGATATTGCCCATTTTGCGCTCACCATAAGCCAAATGCGCAGGTACGATCAGTTTGCGTTTACCACCCACTTTCATCCCCATGATGCCTTGATCCCAGCCTTTAATGACACGACCTGTACCAATCACGGTTTCAAAATAGTTACCACGGTCTAAGGATGAATCAAACTTGGTGCCATCTTCCAACCAGCCTGTGTAATGCGTAGTAATTAAAGCGCCTTTAACCGCTTCTTTCCCCTCACCCACCACCAAATCAATAATTTCTAATTCTGCACTCATGTTCATCTCCAAATATTTACACTTCGATGTTTAAGATAATTTCCAGCTCGTGCAAGTGTTATTGCAACTGTGTCCACTCAATCTGAGCCTGTGCCTGATCGCCAATCAATGTCCATTCGCCATCCATTACATTCAACTGCAATTGCATGGTACGTTCGCATAAAGCTTGAACGGCTTCGGTACTCGCTGGCGATAGTTGCCACACTTCAACATTATTTAAAGTTTTGATTTTACTGTTACGTTTGTACCATTCATCTACCGATGAACCATAAGCAATAATCGCAACTTGCTTACAACGCGAACTGGCTTTTTTGACTTTGTCTTCATCTGGGCAACCGACTTCAATCCACTTAATTAACTGCCCTGTTAAGTCTTTTTCCCACAAAGCAGGCTCATCGGTTTCAAATAAATCTTTGGTAAATTCCAAAGCTTCATCTGCATAACGTGCGAATGCCAAAATACGCACCATCAATCGCTCAATAGTTTCAGAAGGATGCAATGCCATGGTGAGCTGATAGTCACCGTATTGATGCACATCCATATTGGCAATGTTCAAATCTGCCTTATAAATTGTCGCTTTCAGCGCCATTGTCTATTCCTAAAACTATGTTTAAATTTGCCACTAAGCATAATGGATTTTCTGTGATTTTGCTGTATCGTTTGCCCGATAACGTATAGATTTCAGTCTAGAACCGCAGCAGCATCGACCCGATACGCCAATAGTTCAGCCTCAAATTTTTCCCAATCACGCTCGCTTTGATAAATAATTTCCAACCGATTGTCTATGCCTTCATCGGTAGATTGATAATTAAATTGCTGCGGATTGAAGTTGAAACTTTTCCAACCCTGATTGGTATAAAAAATTCCTTTAATACGCAGCCAATCTTGCTGTTCACAGAGTAAATCTAATAAGGGATAAAAGTCGAATTGCCAACGTTTAGGCAATTTCCAACCTGCGACTGCATATCCTTGTGCAGTTTCGACATAGTGATATGGCAATTGTTTGATTTCTGCAGACTCTTGCAGATTTGTAGAGCTGACCTTCTGTTGCAATTTTAGCAACGGCTGAATTTTACGCTGTGTACCGACATACGGTATATCCATTTCGGTCAAAGCCAGATGACCCTGTTCTGCTTTCAACCATTTTTGCGCGTAGGCTTGATATTCCTGTTGTAGTTGTATGAGGGCTTGCTCATCTGCCGCCTGCATTTGGTCTGCATGTGACACCACAATAATTTGTGCAGCTTTGAGCTGATCGGCATACAGGTTTTGCTGCGTCCACGCCTGATCATGCAAACGCGAACCATCTACTACCGTCACCAAGGCGCGCATCGATAAATGCGTATGCCAATGTGGTTCGGTCAGTTGTTCCAAGAGTTGCGCAGGATGCCCCAAACCTGTCGGCTCGATGAATAAACGGTCAGGCTTCGCTTCGGACAATAAACGCGACAAAGCAATTTGCATAGGCAATTGGCTGCTACAACATAAGCAACCGCCCAATAATTCTTTGACTTGATAACCCTGTTGCTGAGGTAAGAGTTGTTGATCGACCCCGATTTGTCCAAATTCATTCATCAGCACCGCCCAAACTTCATGTTCTGGTTTTTGGCTGAGTAACTGTTTCAATAAGGTGGTTTTTCCTGCACCGAGAAAACCAGAAATAATATGCGTCGGGACTGCTTTTTGTGGTGCAATTAATTTCAAAATAAGCTCACTTTATTGAATTTCAAACAACTCAAGCATGCTAAGCAAGTTTAGCGATTAGTTCAATCTGAATCTAAACACACTGAAATTTATTCATTTCAGCACATCTATCACCATCATGATTTGAAAAATTCGCTTACATTTATTACGTGATGATCTGCAACTTATTTGGGGAAATACACGAGTTTTAGCCGCTTGATGTTATGTTTTATTGCCAACCACGCAATTTTATTGCGGAAAACACAGCCATTTTGATTGGATTTGACTGCATATTTAAAACAAAAATTACCAAACTACGACCTATTCATCATCATTGTGCGGTTCAAGTAACCGTCATTGTTTTGCTTTGTTGCAAGCATTGATCCCATAGCTTTGGCTCTTTAGCATGAGTTCCTGTTCAGCCCGTTCAAATCAGGTGATGACTGACTTGAACACTTTAGCCGCAATAAGTTTTTTTACTTAATGCTTGTGCTGAGCACTCCCTACTACTCATGAAAAACTTTAAATAAGGATGCCAAACCATGAAATTGACACAAATTTTACTCGCTTCAACTTTTGCTTTTGCCACTGCAACTACTTTTGCTGCAAAGGCTGAATCGACAGCAACAGAACAGGGAAAAGTGGTTGTTTCAACGCAGGAAACTGTGGCTGAACCAGCTTCAGAACAAGCTGCTGCACAACCTGCATCTGAAGCAAGCACTGAAACCCCTGCTGCATCGACGCAACAGCCTTAAAACTTAGATACATTTAAAAATGTAAATCGAATACAAAAACTGAGTTTTCCGCCACTCTCTCGGTTTACTCAGTTTTTGTTTATCTGCATAACTAATCAATATTGCCTTGGACAAAATTAAAAAATAGGCACAAAAAAACCTGTCTACAATTGCAAACAGGTTTTCAGCTAAATTTGATGAAAACTTAGTTTTGTTCAGTTTTCTTATAAATGCTGCAAGATGGATGATGATTTTCTTGCAAACGTGCAACTTTACGTTGCTCTGCTGCTTCAAAACGGCAACGCTTCCAGTCATTGTCTAATTTCAACGCAGGGATTTGTTTTGGTTTACCATTTTCATCGACTGCAACCATAGTGAAGTAACAGCTGTTGGTATGGCGCACTGTACGCTTTTGAATATTTTGTGCTTCTACACGAATCCCAATTTCCATTGAAGTACGACCCACATGGTTCACACTAGCAAGGAAAGTCACCAATTCACCCACATGAATCGGCTCTTTAAAGTTCACTTTATCAACCGAAAGGGTCACCACATAACTACCAGAATAGCGGCTCGCACATGCATACGCCACTTGGTCTAATAGTTTTAAAATTGTTCCACCATGTACATTCCC
Source organism: Acinetobacter sp. YH12120 (assembly GCF_013418795.1). NCBI lineage: Bacteria > Pseudomonadati > Pseudomonadota > Gammaproteobacteria > Moraxellales > Moraxellaceae > Acinetobacter > Acinetobacter sp. YH12120. The sequence goes on from NZ_VPBI01000004.1 coordinate 264,264, forward strand.
TGAGAAATTTGCCATGTCGGGTGTCATTAACACGGTCATGGTTAATTCTGACTGGTCATCTAACACTGGGGCAATTTGATCTAATGGTGACATCGCGTTCTCTAGACTCTTTTAAAGACAGTAAGATATGAGCCTATTATTATATCGCGTTTATAAAAGTTTGAATGTTCATTTCGGCAACAACTGCATCATTATTATTTATATTGTTTATGATAACATTTATTTAAAATTATAAGACTAAAGACTAAGACTCCCAAGCTGTTATTTTTTAATCCATTTCTGATTTTTTAGAATATTTGTTCAAATTGAATATTACGTGAATCCCCCTGATTCAAGTGTTCAAAAAACAAGCTAAAATCTTTTATTCAATGGATTATTCAAGCAAATTTCGGCGAATTTACACGAAAAAAAGTTCAATTTCCCCGTAAATTTTCAAACTTCGCTGCGACATTTAAACCAAGCGCAGCATTTCCTGCGACACATTGCTATAAGTCAAAGTTTGTTCAGTACTCAGTGCAGCTTCAATCACATAAGAACCATCTGGATTAATCATCGTCACTGTAAAAATAACTTGCTCCATAGTAGCAAGTTTCACCTGCTGTCCAATTTCAAAGCCGTGCATGAAGTATCCCCTCGATTTTTTATAAAGTTTTAAAGTCCTGAAGCACAAAAGTTAGGCTGTCTTGGAAGCATGTTCAATTGGTAAACTGCTTAAAAAACGAATTCAGTAAATGCTACATAGAATAAATGGAAACGGTGCGAAAGAACACGCTAAAAAATTGATTTTAAGTCTAAATACCTCATCTCAGTATTTAGATATCTTTATGGTATCTTTATTTTTAAACTATAATATCAAATACTTACAAAGAATGAATCTAAGCAATCTAACATTAAAGTTATTTTTATCAAGCACCTAATTAGACTTAAGTTAAATCTGTTGATTTCATTGAATTGACCTAAATGAAGGATCTGGACAGCTATTTAAACTGTCCATAAAGCCCAAAAGTATTACTCACTTTATAGTCTACAATTCTATGCCCATGCGCATAATGATGCTGTTGATAGACCTGATCAATTTTATTTAATTGCGCTGCGGTTGCTTCTGCACCTGCCAGCATAGTCGCTTCACGCCCTTTTACATCAAAAATATGGGCTTTTTCACGTAAATCGGGTTGAATGACCACATCTGCCAGTTTCAACTCTTCATTGGCCAAATGTTTTTGCATAATATTAATATTTTGGTTAAACAATCCCCACACATTACTGGTTTCAGTATGAATAGGCTGCGCCAAAATATTTACGGCAATCACTATATCTGCCCCTAAATCACGTGCGACTTTGACAGGTACAGGGCTCACCAAACCACCATCGACATATTCATGTTCTGCAATTTTGGTGGGTACAAACATGCTCGGGATAGACACTGACGCACGCACTGCTTGCCCCGTATTACCATAATTAAATACGACTTTTTTGCCTTCTTTTAATTCAGTCGCCACCACGTACATCGGGATTTTAAATTGCTCCAAACGAAGTTGATCGACTTGTGCATTGACGTAATTTTCAACTTTTTTGCCATCAAAAAAGCCTTTTAAATCCAAAGTCACATCCCGTACATCATTGGCTTTCATATTCATAGCAATTTCACGTAATTGCTGCGCATTTTTACCGCTAGCATAAATTGAACCGACAATGCTGCCTGCGCTGCTACCCACAATAAAATCAGGATGAATACCATACTGTTCAAGTACTTCAATCACCCCAATATGTGCATAACCACGTGCGCCACCACTGCCCAAAACCAAGGCGACAACTGGACGTTTTTTTTGTTGTTTTAACTGACGAAAATCAATTTGATTCAGGCGCGACTCTGCTTCAACCACGGGCTGCGACTCACGCAAAGTTTGAGTCGAAAATGGCTTTGTTGCACAAACCTATCTGTAAAGGCTTTTTCAGCGATATAATTTTCAAATGAAGAAGCCTACACACAAAATCTACCGTACAACCAATTGGCCCGCATATAACCGAGCACTCATGAGTCGCG
>NZ_VPBI01000042.1:0-5498 GCF_013418795.1 Acinetobacter sp. YH12120
GCATGTTCCGCGTCCTTGCAATACTGTGTTTACATACAGTCTATCGCTTAGCGGAAAGTTCTTTTACCCTCAGCCGAAATGCCTGCCGTTGCTAGACATTGCCAGCCAGTGCCCGTCACTCCCACTCGATTGTAAACAAGCACACAAAACCCTTTAGTGACAACAATTTGCAAGAACTATCAGGCTCAGTGCCATGAAAAATACCATGACCAGATCATGAGGTTGAACACGGCTTGCGCCGGCAGCGTTCACGCTCCTGGTCGGCGATCTCGCCCGGCTGCAATGCTAGCTCAGCATCGGTCATGCGCTCCAGCACGTCGCGTAGGCGGATGGTGCAAGGAATGGGCGGCAGCTCGAACTCATAGCCGCCGGCGATCATTTCGGCCGCAATCTCCTCGGTGATGAAAAACGGCTCGTCGTCTTGGTTCGGCTTCTTCATGCCCTTTCCTCCTGGCGCTCATCCTGGCCGACAGCGGCCAGGGCATCGGCTTCCGTCAATGCGTCCTCCACGAACGCGCCGTGCTGCTTCGCTTCGGCCTGGCTGACCTCGGCCCATATCCGTTTCACCTGGGCCGCACTGTACCCGGCCAGCTCGGCTGTCATTTTCAGAAGACGACTGCACCAGTTGATTGGGCGTAATGGCTGTTGTGCAGCCAGCTCCTGACAGTTCAATATCAGAAGTGATCTGCACCAATCTCGACTATGCTCAATACTCGTGTGCACCAAAGCGAGGTGAGCATGGCGACGGACACCCCACGGATTCCAGAACAAGGCGTGGCCACTCTGCCTGATGAGGCTTGGGAGCGTGCGCGCCGTCGTGCGGAGATCATCAGTCCGTTGGCGCAGTCGGAGACGGTCGGGCACGAAGCGGCCGATATGGCGGCTCAGGCGCTGGGCTTGTCTCGGCGCCAGGTATACGTTCTGATCCGGCGTGCCCGGCAAGGCAGCGGCCTCGTGACGGATCTGGTGCCCGGCCAGTCCGGTGGAGGTAAAGGTAAGGGGCGCTTGCCGGAACCGGTCGAGCGCGTCATCCACGAGCTACTGCAAAAGCGGTTCCTGACCAAGCAGAAGCGCAGCCTAGCGGCCTTTCACCGCGAAGTCACTCAGGTGTGCAAGGCTCAAAAACTGCGAGTGCCGGCGCGCAATACCGTGGCCTTACGGATCGCTAGCCTTGACCCGCGCAAGGTCATCCGCCGGCGGGAAGGCCAGGATGCCGCTCGTGACCTACAAGGTGTGGGCGGCGAGCCTCCTGCCGTGACCGCGCCGCTGGAGCAGGTGCAGATAGACCATACGGTCATCGACCTGATCGTGGTCGATGACCGCGACCGGCAACCTATTGGCCGCCCGTACCTGACCCTCGCCATCGACGTGTTCACCCGCTGCGTGCTCGGCATGGTCGTCACGCTGGAAGCGCCGTCTGCCGTTTCGGTTGGCCTGTGCCTCGTGCATGTCGCCTGCGACAAGCGCCCTTGGCTGGAAGGACTGAACGTGGAAATGGATTGGCAGATGAGCGGCAAGCCCTTGCTGCTCTACCTAGACAACGCGGCCGAGTTCAAGAGCGAGGCCCTGCGCCGGGGTTGCGAGCAGCATGGCATCCGGCTGGACTATCGCCCGCTGGGACAGCCGCACTATGGCGGCATCGTGGAACGGATCATCGGCACGGCGATGCAGATGATTCACGACGAACTGCCGGGAACGACCTTCTCCAACCCTGACCAGCGCGGCGACTACGATTCCGAAAACAAGGCCGCCCTGACGCTGCGCGAGCTAGAGCGCTGGCTCACATTGGCGGTCGGCACCTACCACGGTTCGGTGCACAACGGCCTGCTCCAACCGCCGGCCGCGCGCTGGGCCGAGGCCGTGGCGCGTGTCGGCGTACCGGCCGTCGTCACACGCGCTACTTCGTTCCTGGTCGATTTTCTGCCGATCCTCCGGCGCACGCTGACCCGCACCGGCTTTGTCATCGACCACATCCACTACTACGCCGATGCGCTCAAGCCGTGGATTGCGCGGCGTGAACGCTGGCCGTCCTTTCTGATCCGGCGCGATCCGCGCGACATCAGCCGTATCTGGGTCCTGGAACCGGAGGGACAGCATTACCTGGAAATTCCCTACCGTACCTTGTCGCATCCGGCTGTCACCCTCTGGGAACAACGGCAGGCGCTGGCGAAACTGCGGCAGCAAGGGCGCGAACAGGTGGATGAGTCGGCGCTGTTCCGCATGATCGGCCAGATGCGTGAGATTGTGACCAGCGCGCAGAAGGCCACACGCAAGGCGCGGCGTGACGCGGATCGCCGCCAGCACCTCAAGACATCAGCTCGGCCGGACAAGCCCGTTCCGCCGGATACGGATATTGCCGACCCGCAGGCAGACAACTTGCCACCCGCCAAACCGTTCGACCAGATTGAGGAGTGGTAGCCGTGGACGAATATCCCATCATCGACCTGTCCCACCTGCTGCCGGCGGCCCAGGGCTTGGCCCGTCTTCCGGCGGACGAGCGCATCCAGCGCCTTCGCGCCGACCGCTGGATCGGCTATCCGCGCGCAGTCGAGGCGCTGAACCGGCTGGAAGCCCTTTATGCGTGGCCAAACAAGCAACGCATGCCCAACCTGCTGCTGGTTGGCCCGACCAACAATGGCAAGTCGATGAACGTCGAGAAGTTCCGCCGCACCCACCCGGCCAGCTCCGACGCCGACCAGGAGCACATCCCGGTGTTGGTCGTGCAGATGCCGTCCGAGCCGTCCGTGATCCGCTTCTACGTCGCGCTGCTCGCCGCGATGGGCGCGCCGCTGCGCCCACGCCCACGGTTGCCGGAAATGGAGCAACTGGCTCTGGCACTGCTGCGCAAGGTCGGCGTGCGCATGCTGGTGATCGACGAGCTGCACAACGTGCTGGCCGGCAACAGCGTCAACCGCCGGGAATTCCTCAACCTGCTGCGCTTCCTCGGCAACGAACTGCGCATCCCGTTGGTTGGGGTAGGCACGCGCGACGCCTACCTAGCCATCCGCTCCGATGACCAGTTGGAAAATCGCTTCGAGCCGATGATGCTGCCGGTATGGGAGGCCAACGACGATTGCTGCTCACTGCTGGCCAGCTTCGCCGCTTCGCTCCCGCTGCGCCGGCCTTCCCCAATTGCCACGCTGGACATGGCTCGCTACCTGCTCACACGCAGCGAGGGCACCATAGGGGAACTGGCGCACTTGCTGATGGCGGCGGCCATCGTCGCCGTGGAGAGCGGCGAGGAAGCGATCAACCATCGCACACTCAGCATGGCCTGTCGACAACCTCTCGCGCAACCAAGACATCGCGGTCGGACTGCAAGTGATCTTGAAGCCACGGGCCCGTCCCACCCCGACATGGACCTCGATGCCCGAACGGACGTTAGATTTCGAGTTCTAGGCGTTCTGCGATGAAGGTTGGATCCCAGCCGGGATTGAAAGTGTCGACGTGGGTGAATCCGAGCCGCTCGTATAGGCCACGCAGGTTCGGGTGGCAGTCGAGCCGCAGCTTGGCGCACCCCTGCGTTCGCGCGGCATGGCGGCAAGCCTCGATCAGCGCGGAGCTGACACCCCGGCCCGCATGTGTCCGTCGCACCGCGAGCTTGTGCAGATATGCGGCCTCCCCCTTGAGGGCGTCGGGCCAGAACTCGGGATCCTCGGCCGACAAGGTGCAACAGCCGACGATGCCGTCGCTGCAACTCGCGACTAGGAGCTCGGAGTAAAGGTTTTCCGGTAATTACAACAAAGAAATTACACCTTCGTTCGATTATTCATGAACTTCTATGGTTTATTAGTGGTGATACCAATATTAAATATTTAAAAGACAATAAAGTTTCAATCTGGGACGAATGGGCGGACGAAGATGGTAATATTGGACCTGTTTATGGTCATCAATGGCGTTCTTGGCCCGACGGTAAAGGTGGAACTATTGATCAGATTAAAATCTTGATAGATGGTTTGAAAAACAATCCGGAATCGAGAAGACATATCGTAAGTGCGTGGAACGTAGCAGACATTCATAAAATGGCTTTACCTCCTTGTCACAACATGTTCCAGTTCTATGTTGCAAATGGAAAATTAAGTTGTCAACTCTACCAACGTTCAGCAGACGTTTTCTTGGGTGTTCCTTTTAACATCTCAAGCTACGCATTGTTTACAATGATGCTAGCGCAAGTTTGTGGATTGGAGGCTGGAGACTTCGTTCATACTTTTGGAGATACGCATTTGTATTCCAACCATTTTGACCAAGCTAAGCTTCAATTATCTAGAGAATTACGTCCACTTCCAACAATGAAAATAAATCCAGATGTTAAAGATATTTTCTCTTTTAAATTTGAAGATTTTGAATTAGTTGGATACGATCCACATCCACACATTAAAGCAGCTGTTGCAATTTAATTAGCTTTAAAATATAAGGAAACAGAAATGGGTATTAAATATAGCTTAATTGTTGCAATTGGGAAACACCGAGAAATGGGTGCTAACAATGATTTGCTTTGGCACTTACCAAGAGATATGCAATTTTTTAAGGAAACGACAACGGGTCACGCTGTTGTAATGGGAAGAAAAAATTGGGAATCTATTCCTCAGAAGTACAGACCGCTTCCAAATCGTTTAAACTTCGTTTTAACACGAGATAAAAACTATAGTGCAGAAGGTGCAACAGTGATTTATGATTTAAAAGAAGTCGCACAACATCTTGAAGGAAAAGACTTAACATGCTTCATTATTGGTGGTGCTCAAATCTACCAACTGGCCTTAGAAACAGGACTTTTAAATGAAATGTATGTCACACAAGTACATAACACATTTGAAGAAGCTGACACCTTTTTCCCTTTTGTAAATTGGGTAGAATGGGAAGAAGAAGATATTTTAGAACAAGATAAAGATGAAAAACATCTTTATTCATTTAATATAAAGAAATTTACGCGTTAATTCATGAAAGTTTGCATTGCTGAGAAACCAAGTGTTGCCAAGGATATCGCTGCCATTATCGGTGCTAATACTCGTAAAGATGGGTATTACGAAGGTAATGGATATCAAGTAACCTGGACTTTCGGGCATTTGTGCACGCTTAAAGAACCAAACGATTATTTACCGGAATGGAAATATTGGGATTTAAGAAAATTGCCCATGATTCCTTCTCGATTTGGAATTAAGGTCATAGATGATGAAGGAATTAAAAAGCAATTTAAAATTGTCAAACAACTTCTTGTAAACGCCGAAGAAATTATCAACTGCGGGGATGCTGGACAAGAAGGAGAGGTTATCCAGCGATGGGTATTCTTAAAGTCAGGAACGAAAGCACCTATCAAAAGATTGTGGATTAGTTCCTTAACGGAAGAAGCAATTAAAGAAGGATTTGCAAACCTACGTATAGGAAGAATAAACGCCCTTTTCACCCAAGTCCAACAGCTTTGGACCGCAGTTGACTCTTTCGACACCCCTGCGATGCAACCCAATCCGGCTGACGGGGAGCCAGCAACGCTGAAAATTTAC
>NZ_VPBI01000043.1:0-4992 GCF_013418795.1 Acinetobacter sp. YH12120
AAGTGATGCTTGAGCGTCAAAAAGTAGGCATTGCAAAAGCTAAAGCAGAGGGAAAATATAAAGGCCGCAAGCCTATAGACGATAAGAAAAAAGCCCAAATTGCAGAATTGGCAGCACAGGGGAACATGACAAAAGAAGAAATAGCCAATGAGGTCGGCGTAGGCGTTGCAACGGTTTACCGTGTTTTAAAGGGTTAAGGGAATCCCCTTACAAGGTCATAGCAGAGGGGTCGCTATGTATCCTTGCGTTATAAATTGCGGTGTACTGTACTGTATCGTGTTTTTAGTACATTACATTACAGTACGAATTAAGCACTCATTGGGATTGTTCTTTTTTTTATAGGCGTTATGTGTTTACCAATTGCACAAATTCTGATCTTGCTATGCAGTAATAATATGAGTAATCTTAGAACGATAGAGAAACAAGTTTAGTTTTCTTTAGGTACAAAAAAACCGCTGGCAGGCGGTTAATTTGCAGAATCCTAAGATCCTAAATTTGTTTGCTACTTTGTGAACAGTTTTCGAAGACACCACAGAGAAGCAGAAGAGATTTGCAATTCTAATTGCAACCTATGCTCATTCTAGCAAAGAAAAGCATTTATGCAATAAATTACACAATAAATTCTCTTTTGCCTTTGTTTCTAAAAGTATCTCACAAAGCAGCGACTCTTAATTTTTTACCAATTAGGAGGGCGTATGCTCACTTCAAATTTTATCGGCAGCGTTGAAATTGCAGCCATTATCAAGAAAAGCCGTATCACTGTTTATCGTTGGGTCGATATCGGCAAGCTACCTAAGCCAATCTATACAAGTAATTCTTTGTTATGGGATAGAGCCGAAGTATTTAGCCGCTTAGAACAGATGGGCTATGACGTTTCCACACGTGATGAAGTGGGGGCGTAACTATGAACACAAAAACAGAGCAATTTGCTGTAACAGTTGTAACAAGTGAACGCCCAACAGTTTTAACAAAGACCTACCAATTAATTGACGGCGTTATACAGCAGCCAAAGACCACAGCGAACATGGTGCAAGGCACAGGCATAACAAAGACGTTAAAAGATATTAATGAACTGGCGGAAATCCTGACGGGTTTAAACACCAATCAAGCTATGACTTGGGGCATTGTACCTGACAAACAAACAGACACGCCGTTTCAGATATTCAGCAAAACCGAGTATGAGAAACAAGGACAGCCACAAAACGCCGTAACACGTACAAAAGACTTCTTTAGATGGGGAGATTTTGGCGGCGTGATGATGCTTGATTTTGACTTTAAAGATGAAAGTAAAGCACTAAGCAAAGAGCAGATCATAAAGACACTGTATGACGTCATACCGTCACTTAAGAACGCCGCTTATATGTGGTGGTGCAGTAGTAGCAGCTTTATCTATAACGGCGAACAGCAGCACACAGGATTGCGTGGACAGCGTGTTTATATCCTTGTGCAAGATGCAGCAGATATAGAACGGGCAGGCAATGTATTGTTTAACCGTTTGTGGCTTGCGGGATATGGCCATATTGAAATAAACAAAGCAGGATCGTTCCTAACCAGAGCAATAATTGATAGCAGCGTTTGGCAGCCTAGCAGATTGGATTTTATTTCAGGTGCAAATTGCATTGCCCCAGTTGAACAAAAACGCCCACAACCTGAAATTTATAACGGCGTACCTTTAGACACAAAGGCGGCATTGCCTGACCTGACGGCGATAGAATTGGCGGAAGTTAAAGCCATGCAAGCCAAAGCAAAGGCTGAATTAGAGCAGGAAGCCGATTTAATTAAGGCTAAGTTTATTGTGGACAAGGCTTTAGATAACCTAAAAAAACAAGGCTTCACAGCCCCCAACGAAGCACAGATTGAACATGCACAGAACACCGTTAGACGGGCAACGGATAGCGACACTTTAACGGGTGACTTTGTTATATATCTTGATGATATGACAGCGGTCACAGTGGGCGAGATCCTAGACAACCCTAGTAAATATCACGGCAAAGGGACAAAAGATCCACTTGAACCTGATTATGACGGCGGGCGGACCGTAGGGCGTTTATATCTGTTTAATGGGCAGCCTAACCTATACAGCCAAGCACACGGCGGGAAGTCTTATAAGCTAATCAGACAGCCCAAAGAAATTGAACACAAAAACGGGAAAGCATTTGAAACAGTACAGGACACCTTGCGACTGTTAAAAGAAATGCCTGATTTTTTCGATATGGGCGGGCAGTTGGTGACAATTCATAACGGGGCAGTGAAGAACATCACAGCAGATTTATTGCCTTATTATCTGTCATCTTTTATTCAATATTTCACTTGGAAGCCAAAAGGCAAAGAGCAGCTTCAAAAGGTTTTAATTGATCCACCAATTACTGTCATTAAACAGGTCCTTGCTTTAGGTGACGCACGTGGGCTTAAACAATTAAAAGCAGTGATCACAGCACCAGTAATAACGCCACAGGATCACGTTATAACCCGTGCAGGATATGACAAAGAAACGCAGCTTTATTTGGCTACCAATGAACAGCCGCCAATCATTCCTGACAAGGTGACAGGTCAAGACGTGCAGGCAGCTTATGAAAAGCTAATGCAGCCATTTAGCGATTTTCCATTTGTTAATCCAATTGATCGGGCAGTTTGTTTATCTGCAATCCTTACGTCAATTATCCGCCCCGTTGTAGAAACAGCCCCCGCCTTTGCAATTGACGCCCCAAAACAGGGAACAGGAAAAACATACTTGGCGCAGTGCATAGGCTATTTAGGCACAGGCGTTGTACCCTCACCAATGCCGCCAATTGACAGCAAAAATGATGAAGAAATCAGGAAGCGTTTATTTTCTGAATTAATCAGAGGATCACGGAATATTCTTTGGGATAACGTCATGGGCATTTTTAACAGTGCATCTATGGCATCATTTTTGACAGCTTCAACATTTACAGATCGCACGCTTGGTAAAAGTGAAACAATCGAGCTACCTAATAGAGCAATGTTTCTTGTGACAGGTAATAACTTACAAGTTGCAGGCGAACTACCTAGACGTGTTTTAACATGCCGCTTAGATCGGCAGACTGAAAACCCAATAGAACACGTTTTTAAGTTTAATGCGTTGGATCACTTGAAACGACACAGGGCGGAAATGGTTAAAGCAGGCTTAACTATCATTAGAGGTTATTTGCAGAATAATCCTGACGGTTTTATATCTGACAAAACAGCTTCTTTTGAAGACTGGGACACCTTAGCCCGTCAGCCCGTTGCATGGTTAGCTCAATTTATAGATGGGTTAGATGATCCAAAGATAGTTATTAATGAAGCAGTCAAACAAGACCCCGAGCAAGAAATTTTAGGGGAGCTATTGCGAGCCATTTATAAAGAATACGGCACAGCATGGTTTGAAGCACGGCAGCTAGCAGAAGTCAGTACGCCTGAACACGGTTTTGGAAATAACCATTTATACGAGTTACTGTCAGATATCACGCAAGGCAGGCTAAACAGCCGAAGCATAGGGAGGGTTTTAAGGTACCGCCGTGACCGTATTGTAGATGGTTTAAAACTGTCTTTTATGAAGTCAGGAAAACATGCGGCACAGTTTAGAGTAACCGAAATTTAAACCCCCGCACCTTTATAAGCAAAATAGATTAGACCGCCTACAATTGGCGGTTTTTCTTATATAGATCAATGAAAATAGGTTTTTTAGGGTGAAAATGGGGGTTTAGGGGGTTTAAGGGGTTTAATTACACCTAATACGATTTGAAAAGTTAAGTTAAAATTTATTTTATAGTAAGCCCAAAATAACCCCTTATACCCCTTATACCCCTTTTTTGAATAAATACAGCTATAAAAAAAGCCCAATTAGGTACAGAGCAATAGACCTAAAAGAGCTTTGTTTGATTTTATCTTGATTACGTTACACAATCAAAAGCAGGCGAGCATGACACAGTACGCCGTAAAAAATAGAGGGCAGATTATGGAATTTGAAATAGATTGCGGCTTAGATTTAGAGCTTGATTTAGATTTGGATTTAGATGAACTTTCCGAGCAGCTAGAAGCAGATTTTGAATCAGCAGTGCAATTGCTAGGTGAGGATCTAAACATAGATTTGGATTGTATAAAGTTTTAGCCTAAGCACTTCCACCTCTATAAAAAAGAGTTTTCGCATATCTCAGGGGGTAAGGTAACGGTAAGGATAAATGAGTTTTCGGCTATCTATAGGGAATTTATGGACACGTTAGAGCATGGTTTTTCGATAGTCATTAACAGGGCGTAAAAACATATAAATCAGCACGGCGGCTTAAATCTTTTAATATTGATGTTATCGGGTGCAGCGGCTTACGAAAAAATCGTAGTAGCAAGGTTTTTCTTATATCAATAGGGGGGTTCAAGCCTATTAATAGAGCACGATCTATTGATAGTTTTTTATAGTATAAATTAAATAAAATTTTATCTATCTTTAGATGTGTTTTGTGTATTATGATAGGAATTATCACAATATCTTAGACCCTAAAGATAGGTTATAGTTATGTTAATCGGTTATGCACGCACAAGCACAAAAGATCAAGAATACAGTTTAGCGGCTCAAGTTGAGCGACTTAGCCTAATTGGTTGTGAGAGATTTTATAAAGAACAGGTATCAAGCGTAGACGAAAAGAGAGAGCAATTAGAGCAGGCATTGGATTATATCCGCGAGGGTGATGTTTTGGTTGTGACTAAGCTAGATAGATTAGCTAGATCCGTTGCCGACACCGTTGCCATTCAAAAAAAGCTAGAAGATAAAAAAGCAGGGTTAAAAATCCTAGATATGGATATAGACACGACCACACCAACAGGGAAGCTACAATTCAATTTATTGTCAGCAATTGCACAATTTGAGCGTGAAGTGATGCTTGAGCGTCAAAAAGTAGGCATTGCAAAAGCTAAAGCAGAGGGAAAATATAAAGGCCGCAAGCCTATAGACGATAAGAAAAAAGCCCAAATTGCAGAATTGGCAGCACAGGGGAACAT
>NZ_VPBI01000044.1:0-3720 GCF_013418795.1 Acinetobacter sp. YH12120
TATACCTGAATGATAGCGAGCCAAATCGCATACAATATCTATCATTAGACTTAATGCAATAATTAAATGATAGTATTATCATTAATCTAATAGAATTAAGATTAAATGATAGAAATGAATACACGTATTTATCTACGAGCTTCAACTAAAGATCAAGATGCAGAAAGGGCTTTGCAGATTCTTCAGGATCTAAACCAAAACTTGAATTTGGGTGAAACCATTGTGTACGTGGAAAACTATAGTGGTACGAAGTTAGACCGACCTGAATTGAATAAGCTACTGTCAGAAGCAAATCAAGGTGACACATTGTTAGTTGAAAGTATTGACCGCTTATCACGCCTAACCCAACGAGATTTTCAAGAGCTGAAGCGCAGGATCCAGGAGAAGGGACTTCGTTTAGTCGTAGCAGATCTTCCTACTACCTACCAAATGATTCAAACCAGTGACAGCATTACTCATTCAATCTTGGAACTCATCAACAATATGTTGATTGATCTTCTGGCAACAATGGCCCGCCTAGACAATGAGAAACGTATAGAACGTATTAAGCAGGGCCTGGCACGTTCGGGTTACAAACCAACAGGCAAGAAGGCAAATGAGGCTAAACATAAACGAATAAAAGAATTGCTAGTAGTTGGCAATATGACTAAGGAAGAAATTGCCAAAGCAGTGAATTGTGGAGTTGCAACTGTCTATCGAGTTGCTAAAGTTATCTAAAAGAGGCTTATCTCAACGCGCCCCCAATGGGGCACCGCTGCATTCAGGTTACTTCACATAAGAAATTTTATGTTAAATGATTGTTAGAAATGCCCCTTGATCGAGGCATTTTCTATAAAGAATACTAAAAACTAATTAAAGCCAACCAAGTTTCAAAACAAGGCAGTTCTCAGCAATCATATTTTTAAATTATATAACTCCCAACTGAGCTTTTGCTCCAACGATAAGGCTTTCATTTTGAGTTTCTAAGGCAAATAAACCATACATCAAAGGAGAGGCCGCTGCTCTTTCTAAAGTCTGTTCATATAGTTTATTCCAAACTTTACCCCCTAGTTTTTCATACTCGATGATTAGAGTTTTGAGGCTTTCTTCTCCAAACAAAGTTACATGCCCAGCAAAATCAATCGCTGGGTCATCTATATGGGCTGTTGACCAATCAATAACGCCTGAAACAGCTCCATCCTTTGAAGCTAGTACATGCCCAGCATATAAATCGCCATGTATAAATTGGGTGAAATCTGCCCATAGAACATCATTATCCAACCATTTTCTGTAGCGGGTTTCCAATTGCTCACTTATACCAATTTCAGATTTTACTAACTGCAAATTGTTTGCTATTTCAGGTCTTAAATCTGAAGGTTTCATAATTTTCAAATCATTTTCCCGAACTTCTTTTTCAGGAATACTATGGATTTCAAATAAGGTTTTTGCCAAAGATGTTATGTATTTCGGGCTATCTTTGTCCATATTCCAAATTATTTCATAGGTTTCAGCATCCAAATTTAAAACAGGATTATCTTTAAGTATGGGATAAGCCACTAATTCTGTAGATGAAATTCTCCAATCAGGAACCTCTACAGAAAGATGTTTTTTTACCAATTCTAAAATGCGTTTTTCTTTCTTGATTTGTTCCCTCATGCCATCACGACGAGGAATACGCAGCAACCATTGTTGCCCCTTTGTATCAAGAGCAAAAACGACCTTAAAATCAATGCCCATTTCATTGAAATTCATTTTGTCCGTAAGCAACAAGCCGTGTGCTTCAGCAAGTGATTGAATATCTTGAATTGTCATTTTTAATTTCCTTTAAAGAGTTCAATAATTAATGTTCGGATTAGATTGGCTATCATTAACAATCTCTCTCAAAAGTCTTGATGATTTTGTGGTCTTTGATCTCGTAGATAATGTCAGCAATATTATCGACCAATTGCTTGTCATGAGATACGAAGATAATAGTTCCTGCATAGGACTTCATCATTGTTTCTAATGCGGCAATACTTTTTAGGTCAAGATAGTTTCCTGGTTCATCCATAAGCAAAATATTATATTTTCCTAAAAGCATTTTGGATAAAAGCAGTTTGATGATTTCACCTCCCGATAAGTCGGATAAGTTTTTTTGAATATCATTCGCTCCGATCCCCATTGAAGCCAATACTGCACGAATTTCCGCAACTGTGTACTCGCACTCTTCCTGCATAAAGGAGAGCACAGATTTATGCGTGTTAAATTTATATCCTGTTTGTGTAAAGTAGCCAATTTCAGCTTTTGGAGATATGGTTAATCCATCAGCACGTTCTGATATCATTTTTAACAAGGACGTTTTCCCTGTTCCATTCGATCCAGTTATAGCGACTTTAGCGCCAAGCGGTATTATAAAGTTAGCGTCATCAAAGATAGTACGGCTACCAAATTTTAAGCTCAGACCATCTGCCGTAATCGGGAACTTATTGTGCAGTTCTAGGGCTGAACTTTGACGAAAACGAATAGAACGCAAATGCTCTGGTGCTTGAATATCTTCTAATGCAGCCAAACGCTTTTCCATACTCTTAGCTGCCTGATACAGTTTTCTTTGCTTGGTGCCAGTCATTTTTGCATGCCCAAGTCGTCCAGCACTTTCGGTAGAGTTTTTGGATTTTTCTCCTTTTTTCTTATTGTCTAATCGATTAGCTTGCTGGCGTTTTTCTTGCACAGCAGATTCTAATCGCTCCCGTTCCTTCATCATCAGCTCATATTCTACGGCTTGGTGTTGTCGCTCTTCTTCTTTTTGACGCAAGTAATCCGAGTAACCACCCCAATATTCCGTAATTTTACCGTCTTTTAACTCCCATATCTTGTCTACAACCATATCAAGAAAATATCGGTCATGACTGATAACAAGTAATGCTCCATCAAATGCTTTAAGTTGACCAATAAGTAGATCTATTCCATTGAGATCAAGGTGGCTGGTTGGTTCATCCGCTAGAATGCCATGTACTTGTTGGGAAAATGCGGCAGCAATTTTTGCACGAGTTTCCTCTCCGCCACTCATTGTGTCGTTTTGTACATTGGAAACACCAAGGCGAGATAACATTGCCCGGTCTTCGACCGTTTCTATTTCGATTCCGCCCAGTTGGCTGATATGTGCAAAATCACCAAAACGCTGTAATGTCGCTTCGGCTAAAACAATTTCGCCATTAAGTACTTTGAGTAAACTACTCTTTCCTGCTCCGTTATCACCCACAAGACCAATACGGTCATAAGAGTGAATTTCCAATTCATCAATATCCAAAACATCACGCCCAGCATAATCCAAGCGTATGTTTCTCGCTTTAATAATTAAACTCATTTTTATTTACTCCTGTTTAGCTCTTGAAATTTTTTATGCAGCAAACAGGATTTAGGTGAAAACAAAAGCTAGCATCACAGTGTCCTCCCAAAAAAAAAGCTATTCATCCACAGGGTGGACAAATAGCTAGTCAATTAAGTTATAACTGGAAACTATGCACTAAAAGCATACTTATAAATTAAGCATACTTTTACTTTATATATCCGCATATATTCTTAAAGACACAACAAAAGCCCACCATTATAAAATAGTGTCACTATGCAAATAGTTGTGTCTTAACGAATGCGGATAGAATGCATAAACTTACCTAAAAAATAAAATTCAGTTTTATGATAACTTTACTGTTAAAAGAAGTCTAGACAACCTTGTTTTATGCTTGGATATAAGGCTTATTTTAA
>NZ_VPBI01000045.1:0-2947 GCF_013418795.1 Acinetobacter sp. YH12120
CAGCGGCCAGGGCATCGGCTTCCGTCAATGCGTCCTCCACGAACGCGCCGTGCTGCTTCGCTTCGGCCTGGCTGACCTCGGCCCATATCCGTTTCACCTGGGCCGCACTGTACCCGGCCAGCTCGGCGGTCTTGTTGATGCTGTAGCCGGACTTGCGCAGCGCGACAACTTGGGCGCGGCGCTTCGGATCAGCACGGCGGCCCTTGTACCGCCCGGCCTGGCGGGCCAACTCAATGCCTTGGCGCTGGCGTTCGCGCCTGTCCTCGTAGTCGTCGCGGGCCATCTGCAAGGCCAGGCGAAAAAGCATGATCTGCACGGCTTCCAGCACGATCTTGGCGACGCCCTGGGCCTCGGCCGCCAGGTCGGATAGATCGACCACGCCAGGGACGGCCAGGCGTGCGCCTTTGGCCTGTATCGAGGCCACCAGGCGCTCGGCCTCGGGCAAAGGTAGGCGGCTGATGCGGTCGATCTTCTCGGCAATGACCACCTCGCCGGGCTGTAGGTCGCCGATCATGCGCAGCAGCTCAGGCCGGTCGGCGCGTGCGCCGGATGCCTTCTCACGGTAGATGCCGGCGACGTAGTAGCCGGCGGCCTTCGCGGCCGTAGTGATCGCCTCTTGGCGTTCCAAGTCCTGCGCGTCGGTGCTGACGCGCAGATAGACCCGCGCCACCATCGGCGCGGCTACTGGCTTCGTCCTGCGCATACTTGCGGGCTCCTTTGGGCATACTCAAATGCACCCATCTTAAACTGGCAGCTAATGTACAAAAGTTGATAGAAGCACACAAGTTCAATTTTGCACTTCTGCCCCACTATTGCAAAACTGCTTGTTAGTAGCCGTTTTTTCTTACTGTTTATAGATTCAATAATTTTTGAAACGAAAAATTGGGACTAAACATTTCGGTTTCGTTTTCTGTCGATTCGTCCTGCGTATCTTTTGCATAAACAAACATTTGTTGTTCGTAGTTTTCGATGGCATTTTCAATACTTGTAAATTCTCCGTTTGTAAGGTTTTCAGACAATATCAAAGCATCCAATAATCCCGTATTTACACCCTGTCCTGCAAAAGGCGACATCAAATGAGCAGCATCGCCAATCATTGTTATGGGTAATGGACGGTTACTTTTCCAATCATTGTTCAAAGGAAATTTCCTTGTGGGCAAGCATTGAAATGTTGATACCGAACGTATTAATTGTTTGTAAACTTCACTCCATTTGGAAAATCTTTTCAATAAAAAATCGGCAACGCTGTTTCTGTCCTGAAAATCTAAGGGAATTTTATTTTTCCATTCATCGGGCGTTTTAAAACTAATTCCTAAATACAATGCACCATTATTATTGGGATTGGCAAACAATAAAATGCCCTGATGTCCCGCCATTAATCGGTTGCCGTTGCATAGCTGAAAAAATCCGGGACAGTTTATTTCCGGTTGAAGAATATCAGCTTGGATGTTGAAAGTACCGGTTTCTTCAACTTGCGTGTCGGTAACAAAGCTCCTTATTTTCGACATTCCACCATTGGCAAGAATAACCAAATCTGCTGTTTCACTCGGTTTATTCTCAAAAGTTAGTGTCCACTTCTTCTTACCAGGTTCAAGCATAACAAGTTTTCTATCCCAAATAACCGTGTCGTTTTCTAAACTATTCAACAAGATAGCCCTTAAGTCATTTCTGTTTATTTCAGGATTGTCAAATCGATTTTCGGGCTTTACATTTTTTGTGGATAAAATATTGCCTTTTTCATCAGCAATATTTACACCCATTGGTAAGGCTAAGTCATAATAAGTTTGTAACAATCCCGCTTTTTTCATTGCTTCCTGACCTGAACCTTTGTGTAGGTCAAGGGTTCCACCAAAAATTCTTGCCTCTCGGTCGTTGTCTCTTTCGTAAACTGAAACGTCTATGCCGTTTTGCTGTAATAATTTTGCCATAGTCAGTCCAACGGGTCCACCACCAATTATTGCAACGTTCTTATCACTAAGTAAATTCATTTGTTTGTCCGTATCTATTCGCATTGTCATTCAAAAATGGCACATAACAAGTGGCTATACGCCAAATGGCGTATATATCCACTATATCTTATTTTGCTAAACCTTTCATTATCAGTGACAAATCCGTTTTCAACCGTTTACCGTTCGTTTCTACTCTCTCAAAAGGATTTATATTCATAGTGCTTTTTGTTAAGTTTTGCTCAAATATACAAATCCTTTCTATATATCTAACAAATCCATCGGACTTTTTAATTGTTCCATTCCCTTGGTGGTAATATGTGTATAAACCTCAGTTGTTTTACTGCTTGAATGACCTAACAACGATTGAATATAACGTAAACTCGTACCATTCTCAAGCAAATGCGTTGCAAAGCTATGTCGTAAGGTATGTACAGTAACTTCCTTTTGAATCTTTGCTTTTAAAACAGCTGCTTTAAAAATGTTTTGAATACTTCGGCTTGAGTATGCGCCACCTTTTTGACCTTCAAATAAATAATCTTTTGGTTTATATTCCATAAAGTATGTTCTTAAAATAATTAATGTTTTCTCAGATAAAATGGTATAACGATCTCTTTTTCCTTTTGACTGTTCTATACGAATTTGCATGCGCTTGGAGTCAATGTCTTTTATTTTCAGGTTTATACATTCAGAAATGCGCAAACCTGCCGAATAAATAGTCATCAGAATAGCCTTGTGTTTCACGTTTTCAATAGCGCGTAGTACCCGAATGGTTTCTTCTTCACTCATCACAACAGGAAGTGTTTTTTCTTTTTTTGGTCTTTCGATGAAATATGTTTTCCGTTGTCCACCCAAAACACGTTCGTAATAAAACTGGCACTGTTGCAAAGTTAGCGATGAGGCAGCCTTTTGTCTTATTCAAAGGCCTTACATTTCAAAAACTCTGCTTACCAGGCGCATTTCGCCCAGGGGATCACCATAATAAAATGCTGAGGCCTGGC
>NZ_VPBI01000046.1:0-2581 GCF_013418795.1 Acinetobacter sp. YH12120
GAATAACAGAAAAAACCTAGGCACTGGCCTAGGTGTTAAATTAAAAAAATACATAAAAATTAAGGCTATAGTCTCAATTTTTCAACTTCGTATAACGTGTATTATGTTAATTTTAGAAGATCTATACAATTCTGTACTTTTTCACAATCATAGAAAAAGCAAATAAAATACTTATCCAAAATAAATAATCAATAAAAAAATTGAGAAAAACAAATTGATCCATGCCGATGAAAATAAATAAAGGATTGATACTTATACTTCCGACTGGAGAGGTTTCACCATCTATAAGGAACTGGAGAGGAAATCCCCCAGCTATGACTTTAACTTTTTCAAGCTTATCTACAACTATGCGAGCAACTAATATATTTTTTTGATAAAGCAAAGATACGTAAGTCAAAATAATCGCTAAAAAATTAAAATATAATATTTTTTTCATAACTATTCTTTATCTTTTAAGTTAATTAAAAACAGCCAATAACATAAGCCAGGAAATAGAGCCAGAAAGCTAGCCCATGTATTGGTATACATCTTCCACCAATCTTCAGCAATCTTTCCAGTATGCCCCCATCCTAAAAGAATAAAAAATGGAGTAGCAATAATTAGAGAGGTAATACAGATGGTTAATAAATTAAGTCTGTTATAACGATTTAAAAGAATTGAGAATATGTAGCTAAAAGGCACAGTCAAAATACAATAAGCCAAGTAAATAAGACCGTGTCCTACAAGAACTACGAAAATCGAGTATAGGCTGTATTCGTGATTCACTGCGATAAACAGGACTGTTGTTAAAAAAAGTAAAGGTAAAGGAGCAAGTAAGAGTGCTTTTACTATTTGTTCATTTGAGTATTTCACTAATTTAATTCTCTTATCTACTCAATAAATAATAATACTATAACGATTTTATTGGAGGTTTTTTGATTCTATTTAACATAATGGTGGTTATACGAATTGA
The DNA here is from genome assembly GCF_013418795.1 of Acinetobacter sp. YH12120. Taxonomy (NCBI): domain Bacteria; kingdom Pseudomonadati; phylum Pseudomonadota; class Gammaproteobacteria; order Moraxellales; family Moraxellaceae; genus Acinetobacter; species Acinetobacter sp. YH12120. The sequence continues at coordinate 953 of NZ_VPBI01000046.1, forward strand.
ACGTAAGCGTCCGCTGAACCCCATGCCTATTTTTTAATTCGGTTCAGGTTTCCAGCGGTGTGGTAGCAATTCTTCAATCTGAGTCACTTTATGTGTCGGCAACCTTTTCAGCACATCACTTAAATAGGCATTTAATCCTGAGAACTAAGAATTATCATTTAAAAATACCACAAAGTAGTATAAAATAAACTACTACAAGGTAGTATGAATGCAATCAATGTATACAATATGTGAGACTCCATTATTTACTAAATACTGTCTTGTTTATTGGACTCAGGAAGAATATGAGGAATTCAAAACATTCTTAGCATTAAATCCTGAAGCAGGAGATGTAGAGCCTAATGCAGGTGGTATTCGTAAGATTAGATGGACTAGCGGTGGTAGAGGTAAAAGTGGTGGTGTCAGAGTCATCTACTTTAATCGTTTAGCAAATGGAGAGATTTGGTTATTAACCTTGTACAGTAAAAAGCAAACTGTACAGCTTAGTAAGAAGACTCTTCAAGCATTAGTGGAGAAACTAAATGACTCGTTTAATGACTGAAAAAGAACTTGAGGCTTTTGAAGCAACTAGGGATATTGAAGCTGAAATATTACAAGGCATCGACGATATGCTTACTAGTAATGCAGCGAAAAGAACCGTAATCACTGAGACAGATGTAGCGTTAGCTCGTAGAAAGGCTCAACTAACACAAGATCAGTTTGCTAAGATTCTTGGCGTATCAAGACGTACTCTTGAATCATGGGAACAAGGTGCGAGAAGACCATCAGGAGCAGCAACATCCCTTATTCGATTATTTATTGTTGATCCAAAATTTGTAAAAGAGAGTCTGGCTTAATTTAGACAGCTCTCTACTATATTTATTTAAGGTTTTTTATGAAGCACTTAGGATTTGTGGGAAAAAGTACTGAATATTTAGGGTATACCCATATTGAAATTATCAATAGCTCATTACGCTTATCTTTCAATATTCCATCAACAAAAGATCTAGAAGAAACCTTTAAAAAGATAGTCGAAAATAACTATGATTTACTCATGGAAACATCAGCAGAAATCGAGTTCGAATTAGAAAGTGAAACGCTAGCAAAGATAGAAACCATCATAAAAGAAAAAGGGATTGAACTTGATGAGTTTGTTCAAAATGCGCTGATTAAACTTATCAACCAAAATGAATTGGCTAAGACTGATTAGACCTTAAATGCAGACAATAAAAAACCCCAGCATCCTGCCGGGGTTTCTCATATTGGGTTGCTAGGTATGACTCCTGTCTTACCTCACGCTCCTGGTGCGATCTTTCTTATTCTTGTTGTTTGGAACTTCCTGTTCCTGATGAGTTCATCATAGGAAAATTCCACTGTTCCTGGTAGCCGCAAAGAGCCGAGATTGTTGTGCGCCAGGGCGTACAAAATAGCCTAAATTTTATCCACAGCCATTGGGGATAGTTTCGGATCCTGAAAGCCGATGAAATGGGCACTGATTGCCAAATTGATCGTTTTTTAATCAAATTTACTGGCAAAATATTACAGATCTGCTTAAAAACTCACCAACTTATTACAAAAGCCGATTTTTTGCTTTTTCTTAGTCATGGCTAAATTTTCAAGTGATTGATATTTATATTAATATACAAGTGT
>NZ_VPBI01000047.1:0-2105 GCF_013418795.1 Acinetobacter sp. YH12120
GCTTTTAACTTCGGTTATTTATGGGAGGATTACCATACCACCAACCGTGATATCAACAATACCCAAGAAATTACTCGTGATCAGACCACAGGTATGCTGGATGGTTCAGTAACGATTGATCATCGATTACTGACAGAAGCTGGACGACAGGAGATTATTCAAGAACAGAAGGATTTGCCAGAGAATTTCCGTCAAAGTGCAGAAAATTTAGCACAAGCCTTACCAGCGGGTGAGTATAAAGATAAGGCTTTACAAACACTAAATAATATTCAGGCAAGGCTTTACAATTTACCAAGTGAATATAAAGAAACGGGTGTAGTTGGTGACAAAGTTGCAAGTGAATTGCTCAAACGAGGGATAGAGCCAAAAGAAGTTGAAGCTTTATTTTCTAAATTAGATTTTTTCTATGCAGCAAAAGAGTTTAGTGAAATTCAGAGTCAACTAGATACATTAGCTCAATCTGGTGTTGATTTAGAAACGATTTTTAAACAACCTAAAATAGGCGTAAATGAACAAGAAGTAATTTATGCGAAAGGAACTGACATTGAGACAAAAGTTACGACCCAAACCACAGTTGGTATGACGATATTAAGCAATATTGCTGATTTAGGAAATAATATAAAGCAGATTAGTGAAGATACTGGAGTTGATTTAGGTACTGTTCAACTTGCGGTAGGACTAATGATTTCAGGCCCAGTCCGTTTAGCAATTGAGACAGGAAAATCTTTAGCTTTAGATAGTGCGGTAGGAGCTGAAATAGCTCAAGGATTTGATGCGCTGGCGACATCATTAACTGCCGCCGCTCATGTTACCAATTCAAATACGATTAATAATTGGACTAATTCAGAGAAAGTTAAAGAAATTGAAGCCTCAACATCTGAAAATAAATTAGATGAATTGAAATTTGCAAATGAAATTGAAAAAAATAAACAAGGTGCAGAATATTTAATTAATGCTGTGGCTGGAGTTGTAGGTGCTGGAGTAGGTAAAGGTGTCACTAAGGGGAAAGATGCTGATATTGAAATAAATCAAAAGCAATCTCTTGATGTGGGATGGGTTGATAATTATGGAAATCAAAAGAAAGTCACTGGAGATGGAACCGTGGCTAGAGATCATCAGCCGTCTAAAGCTGCATTATTAAAGAGAGCTGAAGACTTAAAGGAAGCGCCCTTAACTCAAGCAGAGAAAAATCGTATTATTAATGAAGGAATGAGTGTAACTGTACCAAATGAGGTGCATGCCGCAGGTCCAACCTATGCAGGAAAAAATAATAAAGGACTCATTGAAAATGATGCAAATGATTTACAAGCAGCACAAATTAGGGATTCTGAGGCAATGATAGATAATGCAAAAAAATTAACGCCTGAGTACGTTACAAAGTTGCAAGAAGCATGTACTACATTGAGCTGTAAAAATAATGCTGATTATGATAAATTTTTGAAAAATATTATGGATGAGGAGGCGAGAAAGAATGACAAATAAGTTTATTGATCATTTAATATCACTGTTGGGTAAGTCAAATATTGATGAAAAATTAGTTGATTTTTTTGTTAAAAATCAATTTGTGAAAAGTCAAGAGGAAATTAAATTACCAATTTATGATGAAGATGGTGATTTATTGGATGAGTATAATTTTTATATTAGTAAATATGATGAGGGATTGGGTTTTATATTTACTGATGAGTCTTTTTATTTAAATCAGGAGGACAAACCCATAACTGGTGAAAAAATATACTTAACGACTATATTTTTTTATAATGATGGTGTGGAAGGCTTTTCTCAATATAAACAAGAACTGCCATTTAATTTAAAATTTTCAATGAATAAAGCTGAAATTGAAAATATGTTAGGAGTGCCATTATTTATTAAGAATGATGATGGCGTGGTTAGAAGCCAAAAATGGAAAATTGAAGATATTCCATTTACAATATATATTTCATATAACAATATAGGTGAGATTAGATATATTTCATTAAGTATTCCTTACTGATTTAGTTAAAGTCGTTCCTACCCTATTTTGAATAAAAAAGCGGTTCTTTATTTAAAATGGAGCTACATTAATAGTTTTTAAGGTAATCCTTCAATAAATAACCGAAGTTAAAAGT
>NZ_VPBI01000048.1:0-1989 GCF_013418795.1 Acinetobacter sp. YH12120
TGCTGGAGGTATCAGAAGTGCGAATGCTGACGTGAGTAACGACAAAACGGGTGAAAAACCCGTTCGCTGAAAGACCAAGGGTTCCAGTCCAACGTTAATCGGGGCTGGGTGAGTCGACCCCTAAGGCGAGGCCGAGAGGCGTAGTCGATGGGAAATTGGTTAATATTCCAATACTTCAGTGTAATGCGATGAGAGGACGGAGAAGGTTAAGTCAGCCTGGCGTTGGTTGTCCAGGTGAAAGGAAGTAGGCATGCATCTTAGGCAAATCCGGGGTGCTCTATGCTGAGATCTGATAGCAAGCTGTACTTGTACAGTGAAGTGGCTGATACCCTGCTTCCAGGAAAAGTCTCTAAGCTTCAGTTACACTGGAATCGTACCCGAAACCGACACAGGTGGTCAGGTCGAGTAGACCAAAGCGCTTGAGAGAACTCTGCTGAAGGAACTAGGCAAAATGGTACCGTAACTTCGGGAGAAGGTACGCTGTTGATGGTGATAGGACTCGCTCCTTGAGCTGTCGACAGCCTCAGAAACCAGGCCGCTGCAACTGTTTATTAAAAACATAGCACTCTGCAAACACGAAAGTGGACGTATAGGGTGTGATGCCTGCCCGGTGCTGGAAGGTTAATTGATGGGGTTAGCGTAAGCGAAGCTCTTGATCGAAGCCCCAGTAAACGGCGGCCGTAACTATAACGGTCCTAAGGTAGCGAAATTCCTTGTCGGGTAAGTTCCGACCTGCACGAATGGCATAATGATGGCGGCGCTGTCTCCAGCAGAGGCTCAGTGAAATCGAATTCGCCGTGAAGATGCGGTGTACCCGCGGCTAGACGGAAAGACCCCGTGAACCTTTACTGCAGCTTGACATTGAACTTTGACCTTACTTGTGTAGGATAGGTGGGAGGCTTTGAAACTTGGACGCTAGTCCGAGTGGAGCCGTCCTTGAAATACCACCCTGGTAATGTTGAGGTTCTAACTCTGTCCCGTTATCCGGGACGAGGACCATGTCTGGTGGGTAGTTTGACTGGGGCGGTCTCCTCCTAAAGAGTAACGGAGGAGTACGAAGGTGCGCTCAGCGTGGTCGGAAATCACGCGTAGAGTATAAAGGCAAAAGCGCGCTTAACTGCGAGACCCACAAGTCGAGCAGGTACGAAAGTAGGTCTTAGTGATCCGGTGGTTCTGTATGGAAGGGCCATCGCTCAACGGATAAAAGGTACTCTGGGGATAACAGGCTGATACCGCCCAAGAGTTCATATCGACGGCGGTGTTTGGCACCTCGATGTCGGCTCATCTCATCCTGGGGCTGAAGCAGGTCCCAAGGGTATGGCTGTTCGCCATTTAAAGAGGTACGCGAGCTGGGTTTAGAACGTCGTGAGACAGTTCGGTCCCTATCTACCGTGGGCGCTGGAAATTTGAGAGGATCTGCTCCTAGTACGAGAGGACCAGAGTGGACGAACCTCTGGTGTACCGGTTGTGACGCCAGTCGCATCGCCGGGTAGCTATGTTCGGAAGGGATAACCGCTGAAAGCATCTAAGCGGGAAGCCTACCTCAAGATAAGATTTCCCCGAGGCTTTATGCCTCCTAAAGAGCCGTTGAAGACTACGACGTTGATAGGTTGGATGTGGAAGCATAGCGATATGTGAAGCTGACCAATACTAATTGCTCGTGAGGCTTGACTATACAACACCCAAACAGTTGGGGTTGTATGCTCAATCGATTCAAATCCAATCAGTCAATTCAGACTGATCTTGATTTAGTTAACGCTAAACAATAAAATTCAGACCCAATACAGCCCAATCTGTTACAGATTCGGAAAACGCAGTGCATCACAGTCGTGAATAAGACCAATGCAAGTCTCCGTAAACAGTTGTGCTGGCGACCATAGCAAGAGTGAACCACCTGATCCCTTCCCGAACTCAGAAGTGAAACCTCTTCGCGCTGATGGTAGTGTGGGGTTACCCATGTGAGAGTAAGTCATCGCCAGCTCATTATTC
>NZ_VPBI01000049.1:0-1940 GCF_013418795.1 Acinetobacter sp. YH12120
GCCAGGCCTCAGCATTTTATTATGGTGATCCCCTGGGCGAAATGCGCCTGGTAAGCAGAGTTTTTGAAATGTAAGGCCTTTGAATAAGACAAAAGGCTGCCTCATCGCTAACTTTGCAACAGTGCCATTTTAAGCGTTATGCTAAGCCCAGGAAGCCGCAGGATCTTTTGAACCACAACTGCATTAACGTCCGCTATTCTGATACGAGTGGATTGTACGCCTGGGAATTCGAGAAAGATGCTCAGAAATTCAGTCTGAAAGTCAAAGGGCAATATATTGCGAACAGCACGATTCATCAGCTCGATGCAGCATTAGACGGGCTGGGGATTGCCTATATTCCCGAGTATGTTGCAGATGGATATATCAAAAGCGGCAAGCTGATTGCTGTTCTGACCGAGTGGTGTCCATATTTTGACGGCTACCATATTTATTATCCTCACCGCCGACAGGATTCTCCTGCGTTTATGGCTTTTCTGCAAGTTTTGCGTGACAGGTACAATAATGGAATAAGATAAATTTATGAGTAAAGGATTATGTCCACGATAAGCACCTGGGTCGATTCCTGGGAGGCGGCCATGAGGGTAGGGAAGCGCCGTCCCGTCAAGTCAGCGTAATGCTCTGCCAGTGTTACAACCAATTAACCAATTCTGATTAGAAAAACTCATCGAGCATCAAATGAAACTGCAATTTATTCATATCAGGATTATCAATACCATATTTTTGAAAAAGCCGTTTCTGTAATGAAGGAGAAAACTCACCGAGGCAGTTCCATAGGATGGCAAGATCCTGGTATCGGTCTGCGATTCCGACTCGTCCAACATCAATACAACCTATTAATTTCCCCTCGTCAAAAATAAGGTTATCAAGTGAGAAATCACCATGAGTGACGACTGAATCCGGTGAGAATGGCAAAAGCTTATGCATTTCTTTCCAGACTTGTTCAACAGGCCAGCCATTACGCTCGTCATCAAAATCACTCGCATCAACCAAACCGTTATTCATTCGTGATTGCGCCTGAGCGAGACGAAATGCGCGATCGCTGTTAAAAGGACAATTACAAACAGGAATCGAATGCAACCGGCGCAGGAACGCTGCCAGCGCATCAACAATATTTTCACCTGAATCAGGATATTCTTCTAATACCTGGAATGCTGTTTTCCCGGGGATCGCAGTGGTGAGTAACCATGCATCATCAGGAGTACGGATAAAATGCTTGATGGTCGGAAGAGGCATAAATGCCGTCAGCCAGTTTAGTCTGACCATCTCATCTGTAACATCATTGGCAACGCTACCTTTGCCATGTTTCAGAAACAACTCTGGCGCATCGGGCTTCCCATACAATCGATAGATTGTCGCACCTGATTGCCCGACATTATCGCGAGCCCATCTATACCCATATAAATCAGCATCCAGGTTGGAATTTAATCGCGGCCTCGAGCAAGACGTTTCCCGTTGAATATGGCTCATAACACCCCTTGTATTACTGTTTATGTAAGCAGACAGTTTTATTGTTCATGATGATATATTTTTATCGGCACTGTTGCAAATAGTCGGTGGTGATAAACTTATCATCCCCTTTTGCTGATGGAGCTGCACATGAACCCATTCAAAGGCCGGCATTTTCAGCGTGACATCATTCTGTGGGCCGTACGCTGGTACTGCAAATACGGCATCAGTTACCGTGAGCTGCAGGAGATGCTGGCTGAACGCGGAGTGAATGTCGATCACTCCACGATTTACCGCTGGGTTCAGCGTTATGCGCCTGAAATGGAAAAACGGCTGCGCTGGTACTGGCGTAACCCTTCCGATCTTTGCCCGTGGCACATGGATGAAACCTACGTGAAGGTCAATGGCCGCTGGGCGTATCTGTACCGGGCCGTCGACAGCCGGGGCCGCACTGTCGATTTTTATCTCTCCTCCCGTCGTAACAGCAAAGCTGC
>NZ_VPBI01000050.1:0-1577 GCF_013418795.1 Acinetobacter sp. YH12120
AAGGGGTAAACGTCGAGCAGACTGTGAATCTGGCGCAATATTCCGGTTTACCAGTGATTGCTTCTGGTGGCGTGACCAATCTGGATGATGTCCGTAACTTAAAAGGCCAGCCAGGCATTTTAGGCGCGATTACCGGTCGTGCCATTTATGAAGGCAGCCTGAATTTGCGTGAAGCGCAATTGCTGCTGGATGAGCAAGCCCTCTAAGTGCTGCTGTCAGAAAGAGGTCTTCGGGCCACTGCTGTCCCATAGTTTGCTTTAAATAAAAAAACCTGAGTCCTAACAGTTAAAATATGAGTGTAAACAAACACTTTAACGACCAGGATTCAGGTTTTGTCACATCAGAATACCGTATTTCATGAGCTAATTAAACCTGTTGTGCGACAGGATTTTGAACAACTTGCTAAAGTACACCATGTTGGACAGAAATTTAGAGCGGCTTCCCGGTGGGATCAGTTTATTGCCATATTGATGTCTCAATTCTCTTGTAGGCAAAGTCTGAGAGATATTCAATCCAATTTGGAGTGCCAACAGGAAAAGCTGAGTCATCTCGGAGCAAAGTCTATTCCCCGAAGCACGCTGGCACGAATCAATGAGCAGCAGCCTGCTGCCTTGTATCAACAGCTATTTTACAAGTTGCTTAAATACTATGAACACTCAAAAGTAGCTCATAAATTTCGCTTTAAGAATCCCTTGTATTCCTTGGATGCCAGTCATATTGACCTGTCGCTTTCCTTATGTGAATGGGCCAAAGTTCACGACTCAAAAGCCAGCATGAAACTCAGTATAGGATTGAATCACAGCAATGATATTCCTGAGTTTGTTGCAGTTGAAAATGGCAAAGAAAATGACATGGTACAAGGCCGCAAATTCCAGTTTCCTGCTGGCAGCATTGTAGTTTTTGATAAAGGCTATGTCGATTACCAATGGTATGCAAATCTGACTGCTCAAAACATTGGATTTGTCACACGTTTTAGGCCTAAATCTGTGTATCAGGTGATCCAGCAACATCCAGTGCTTGAATCCAAAGGTATTCTAAAAGATGAAACCATTCAGCTGAATAGCGCACATGCCCTAAAAAGAAAAGCCCCAGTGTTAAGAAGAATTGAATATAGAGATCAGCAAAGTGGCAAGCACTTTAGCTTTCTCAGCAATAACTTTCATTTAGCCGCCTCCACCATTGCGGCGATTTATAAAGATCGTTGGAAAGTTGAGCTGTTCTTTAAGGCGATTAAGCAGAATCTCAAATTAAAAGCGTTTCTAGGCCGCAGCAGGAACGCAATTCAGACACAAATCTGGATTGCGATGATCGCCTATTTATTGGTGAGTTTCGCTCGACATTTAGGAAAAACAGGTTGGACAGTTCAACGTTTACTCAGAATAATTCAAGTGAATTTGTTTGAAAGAAGAACTTTAAAAGCTTTATTTTCACCCGATAAAATACCCATAAAACAAGAGGAAGCTCAAATGAGCTTCCTCTTGTGAAAAATTGTGGGACAGCAATGCCCTTTACGGGATTTTTGATGCCCCCGTCATTATTGATTATCTGTTCAATGAACATCAGGTGGCTGTGGTCAG
>NZ_VPBI01000051.1:0-1482 GCF_013418795.1 Acinetobacter sp. YH12120
TGTTATTCCCAAGTAGAAATGTCCTACCTAATAACCAAATAGAAATGTCCTATATGGACATTTCCAAGTCAAGCACAGGATTTAGATTTCGTTGTTCAATCGCTGTTTTCTGTGCACGTCTGCTTGGCATCTTTTGAGAACGATTACGTTTGTTTTGCTGTTCCAGTTCTTCATGCTGTTGTTGGATATGATTCAGAACAGCACTCAACCGTTTATTCTCAACAATCTCTCGCTGATTCAGCTGACTTAATTTATCGAAGAGGCTGTAATTGATCTTTCGGCCATCATGCATGAGGGCTACAGTACCATCCGGGTATTCCAGGAACTCAAGATACTTACCGATCAACCTTTGATTTTCTTCGGTGTTTTCCAGGAGATATACGCATTTATCATAAGTAATCGTCAGGCTATTGGTGACTCTGCGGGGTTCACGCCAAGTAAAAATATCATCTAATTCTTCGGCTGTTTCAGTGATAGGCCGATGTAGATTCTTAGGATTAAAAGCCATCTTGGCGAACTTCTGATTGAACTGCTCAATGAAGCAGGGTAGCCAGGCATTAGCTTGCTCAATCGAACAGATGCCTTCCAAGCGCATTTCTTTGATCAGACGGTCCTGAAGCGTTCTATTCGCCCGTTCTACACGGCCTTTGGCCTGTGGTGAATTGGCGAAGATGATATCGATATTGAGGGTGCTGAGTACACGTCCAAACTGGGTAATCTTGGTGTCTTTCTTGCTGCTTTGATTCACTCTAAAGACTGAATGTTTGTCGCTGTAAAACGCTAAAGGCTTACCGTGCTGTTCGACATATAAACGTGTTGAAATCATATAGTCAAAGGTTGATTCTGATTCACAGAAGCGTAAATGCTGCAATTTTCCTGTCGCATCATCGATAAACACCAGCAAACAGCACTTAGCAGCGCGTCCTTCAAACCAGTCATGGTGTGAGCCATCAATTTGGATCAGTTCACCAAAGCAATCCCGGTTGTAACGAGGCTGATACGGGCGTTTCAGGCGCTTGGCGCGAGGAATCCACAGATCTGCTGCAATCATCCAGGAACGCAGTGTTTCAACTGAAATATCAAAGCCATGAACGGTGGTGAGCTTTTCATGCGCTAAAGTGGGTCCGAAACCATGGAATTGTTCAGCGACCAGATTGAGGCACTTGAGTCTGAGCTCTTCAGGAAGCCTGGAATTGCTGATTTGGCCACGTGCAGCATGGGCTAATGCAGTTGGACCTTGAGTTTTGTATTTTTGCAATAAACGTCTGATCTGACGTTCTGAAATATGAAGTAGCTGAGCAGCCTGGGGCTGGGTTATGCGTTGATCACAGATTTCTTGCAAGACCGACAATCGTTTAAGTTCTTTATCCGACATAGACACCAACATATCAAACCGTCCGCTAAGAAAATTGCAACAGCGCATATTCTAAAAGCGGACATTTTTACTTTGGAGAAACCGGACATTTCTATTTTGGAGTTACA